>CAYRVR010000065.1:8104-9755 GCA_964427835.1 uncultured Sulfurimonas sp.
TACATAGAAGAGCTCTTAGGTTTTGGCGTACAGAACCCTTACGAATATTTTCAATTTGGAGTAGATGCTGCAACAAAAGAGCATATTGATACACTTATTGCTAAACGCAGCGAAGCCAAAAAAGCAAAAGATTTTGCACTTGCAGATAAAGTCCGTGATGAAATTTTAGCCTATGATGTAAATATTATGGATACCCCACAGGGAACCTTTTGGGAAAAACTGTAGTGACACTCCAAGAATTACAAGAGCATTTACAAGAGAGTGCAGAGAGTGCAACGGTAGAGTTTAAAAGACTCTTTCATGGACGTGGTGGACTCTATAAGGGCTACAGACATCTGACCATTGACAGTATCAATAAAACTATTATAAATATTGCTCTTTACTTTGAAGAAGAGAATGAAACGGCACTGCTTGCAATGATGAGAGAGTTTGTCACTCAAAGTAAAGAGTACACAACCCTTGTTGTACAAAGACGGTATCACAGAGGCGCACCAAGTGAAGTACTCTTAGGAGAAGTTCCAGAAGATTTACATATCATTGAAAATGGTATGAAACTCAAGCTCAATCTTCTCTCAAACAAAAATAGCTATTACTTTCCCGATATGAAAAACGGCCGCTCTTTTGTACGTGAAAATGCACAAAACAAGCAGGTATTAAATCTGTTTTCATACACCTGTGCATTTAGCGTTGCTGCTAAGATGGGAGGTGCTGCAAGTGTAGTGAATATTGACATGAGTAAAGGTGCCCTCAAAATCGGTATGACAAACCACTCCCTCAATCAACTGAACCCAAAAGGAGTGAGCTACCTTCCCTATAATATTTTAAAATCTTTTTCTAGTATTAAACGCAAAGGTCCCTATGATCTCATCATCATTGATCCTCCAACCTTTCAACGTGGTAGCTTTGAAGCGACAAAAGATTACGAAAAAATCATAAAAAAACTACCACAAATTGCAAGCCAAGAGTGCATACTCCTTGCCTGCCTCAATTCTCCCGAACTTGAGAGTAATTTTATTATAGAGCTCATTGAAAAATTTGCTCCAAGTTTCTCATTTGAAAGACGTCTTGCTAATGTTACTGAATTTGCCAGCAAAGATGAGGAAAAAAGTCTCAAAAACCTCGTCTTTTCAAGAAGAAGATAGATTATAATTTCTTATTTTCCTTTATATTAGTAATAATTATAAAATTAATAAATTTACTTTATAAAAAATTAATTTTATTTGCTCTACCATTACAGCATGAAAAATAGGTTTATCAACTTTTTCAAATGGATGTATCTTTTATATTATGATGGTTTCATTAATATGAAGGTAGGAAAAACACTTTGGCTTGTTATTGGGGTCAAAATGTTTATTATGTTTGTCATTATCAAATGGCTATTTTTTCCAGATGTACTGCAAGAGAATTTTCATTCTGACAAAGAAAGAAGCGCTTACATCTTAAACACATTAACACAGGAGAGATGATATATGGAACATACTGATTTGCTCGTTGATTGGTCAAGAGCGCAATTTGCACTCACAGCCCTCTATCACTGGCTTTTTGTACCACTCACTTTAGGTTTGACATTTATAGTTGCCATTATGGAAACTATATATGTGAAAACTGGAGATGAAAAGTGGAAAACAACAACAAAATTTTGGATGGGACT
>CAYRVR010000066.1:0-9501 GCA_964427835.1 uncultured Sulfurimonas sp.
AAAAAAGCTTGATTTTGCATTGTAATTTCTCCTTTTATAATATCTCTTCTATATCATGTGCCAATTCATCGGCTTTGCTCTTTTGGTGACTTTTTGCATGTATCATAGTTGCACCAAACGCAGCTACAAAGCTTAAAAGAACAAAAATCCAAGGATTTAAAATATCGTATGCATAATAATCCACCATTGCCAGTAGCGCTAAAAAAAGTGTAAAATAGACCAGAAATAGTGCGATTTTATGTTTTAATTTCATAGCTGCTGCTTCCAATAATACTGAGCATTGCCATCAAGCAACATTTCTATCTCAAGGAGACGATTATATTTAGCAAGACGCTCACTTCTTGAGGCTGAACCAGTTTTAAGATGTCCACCATCCATAGCTACAGCAAAGTCAGCTAAAAAAGTATCTGCCGTTTCACCAGAACGGTGTGATATTAAGTATCGCCAGCCATTATCTCGACACATTCTCACAGCATCAATAGTCTCTGTAACTGTTCCAATCTGATTGAGTTTTATGAGTGAACTATTGGCACTTTTTTCTTGGATGCCGCGAGCAATGAATTTTGTATTGGTTACAAACAAATCATCTCCAATCACTTCTATCTTATTTCCAAGTGCTGCTGTAAATTTGGCAAACCCTTCCCAATCTTCTTCAGCTAAAGGATCTTCCCAAAAAATAATAGGGTATTTTTCTACCCACTCTTTGGCAAGTTCTATGAGGTCATCACTTGTTTTGTGTCCTGCTCCAGACCATTTGAGGTCATAATTTCCTACTTTATCGCTACAAAAAGAGGTTGCAGCACTGTCTATACCTATCATAATATCTTTACCTGGTTTAAACCCGGCAGCTTTTATTGCTTCAATAATAAGTTCCATTGCCTCTTCGTTACTTTGCAAGTTTGGAGCAAAACCACCCTCATCACCTACAGAAGTAGCCAATCCTTTTGCCGCAAGAATCTTTTTTAGCGCATGAAATGTTTGTGCAACATAGCGAAGCCCTTCACTAAAAGTTGGTGCACCAACAGGTACCGCCATAAACTCTTGAAAATCGACGCTGTTGTCTGCGTGTTCACCACCATTTAAGATGTTCATACAAGGAACAGGAATGCGTCGCGCATTATCACCACCTAAATAACGAAAGAGTTCCATACCACTCGAAGCTGCTGCTGCTTTTGCTGCAGCCATAGAAACACCAAGTATGGCATTTGCACCAAGATTAGACTTGTTATCTGTGCCATCAAGAGCTATCATCTCTTTATCAATCTGCGCTTGTTCTCGTGCATCCATTCCAATTAATAACGGAGCAATTTTTTCATTTACATTAGCTACAGCTTTTAAAACACCTTTTCCACCATAGCGTTTTGGATCATTATCTCTAAGCTCTACTGCTTCATATTCACCCGTACTTGCACCTGATGGCACAGAAGCACTTACTTTTGTGCCATCTTTGAGTTCCATCATAACACGCACAGTCGGATTACCTCTCGAGTCTAAAATCTCTAAAGCTTTTATATCTGTAATTGTTGCATTTGTCATCTTTTTATCCTCTTTGCATCATTGATTTGAAAAAAATCTGTTGCGCAATTTTTCCAAACGATTCTGTAAGTGTTGGGTGTGGATGGATAGCACTCATCACATCCATAGCCGTCATTTTATTTGCCACGATTAAACTTGCTTCGCCTATCAAAGAAGAGGCATCTTCACTTACAATCTCTACACCTATAATGACTTTTGTCTTTTTATCGATGATGAATTTCACAAAACCTACTGCCTGTTTATCTATTTGTGCACGCGCATCTTGAGCAAAATCATACATCTCAATATCTACATCCATAGCATCTTTTTTTGCATTTTGTTCATCAATTCCTACAACACCCACTTGAGGGTCACTAAAAAGCACCCAACTGTTTTTACTAAAATCAACTGCGTGAGGCGATGGTGCAAACATATTGTGTACTACAATACCGGCTTCATAACTTGCAGTATGCGCAAATTTAGGACCTTTTATAGCATCACCACAAGCAAAAATATGTGGCTGAGATGATTGAAGCTGTTCATTAACTACAACGCCATTTTTATCATACTCTACACCTGCATTCTCTAATCCCAACCCATCAACATTGGCAATACGTCCTGTCGCCATTAAGACATTTGTATATTTAAGTGTTCTGCTTTTACCCTCTTGCGTGAAGTTTACATGAAACATACCATCTTCAAAATCAATAGACTCCAAATTCAGATTCAAATCAATCTCAATACCATCCTCGAGCATTCTTTTTTGGACAGCCATTGCACAATCTTGGGAGAGATGTTTTAAAATCCGTTCACCTCGCTCTAATATGTGACATTTCACGCCAAGTTTATTAAACATCTGCGTGAGCTCACAACTAATGGCACCCGCACCAATAAATAAAATCTCTTTAGGCAGCGTCTCCTCAAAGAAAACATCCCTGTTTGTCCAGACTTTATCTATGCCACTGCCTTGAATGTTTGGCATAGCTGTTTTTGCTCCTGAAGCAATCAGTGCTTTTTTAAAGCCAAAAACCTCTTCTTCTACTTGTATAGAGTCTGCATCTACAAACTTTGCACTTCCTTGCTTATACTCTAATGTTGGCATCTTCTCTATCTGTTTCATCGCTGCCATAGAGCGTTTTTTTACAATTTCATTCTTATCCTGAAGGACTCCTTCCCAGTGAATCTGTTCCTGACCGCTGAGTTCAATATGAAATCTATCAGAATGGGCAACAGATGCGTAATGATTTGCTGCATTTTCTAAGACTTTTGAAGGAATACACCCCTCAAAAAGACACTCACCACCCGGTGCTTCTCTTTTATCTACAAGCAAAACTTTTAAACCAAATTTTGCTGCTGCCATAGCTGCTGGTGTACCTGCCGGTCCTGCACCGATAACGATTAAATCATATTCATTTTTCATTTTTTTTCCTTATATTTGATGTTTTAAAGCTAAAAGTTCTTTCTCAAGTTTGGCACTCATTTGCTGTTTTTGCTTTTTTAAATCCTGTAAGAACTGGATACGACGTTCTACAAAATGAAAATACAAAAGCCCACTAATCGCAGCAGCATATAAACACCAAAGCGAAGTAAAACCATAAGGACGTAGTAAATATATAATGATAAGTCCTATAAAGTTCAACAATCCAAAAAGTTCTATAGCAATGCTACTACTCAGCATCAAAGAGCCACAGGTCGTAATGATGTAAAGAAGTGCATTATAAATATTTGCCGTCCATGGATTATGATAATCCAAAGTATTGTTCACAACACTCACACTACTTGGGACAGTCGAGAGCCCATACATAGTGTAAACTGCCAATGCAAGTCCTAAGAGTGTTAAAATTCCAAGTAAATTCTTACGCCATAGCTGCTTTTCAATCAACCAAACAGCAAGGGGCACTAAAAATGGTAATAGTCCCTGCGCATAGTAGATAAATATTCCAGCAGCAATATTCAGTGCTCTTTGTTCTATAAAACCACCCATACCAAGCCAAACAAATCCTTCTGTAAATTGATGTAGAGCAAAAAGAAGTGGTAATGCAGCAAAGATTACCTCATGTGGTGTACTTACTTTACGAAGTGTTAAAATTCCCACAAGTCCAATAGCGCCTGAGAGTGTAAAGTTTAAAACTGCAAAATATATATCCATACGATTTACTCTTCTTCAAAGAGTGGATTGCCCTCTTTTTTATGCCATTTTAAAATGTGTTTCCATGCTTCATCTGCATTATCTACAAAGGTAAAAATCTCCAAATCTTCAGGAGCAATCACACCCTCTTCTTGTAAAAATGCAAAATTTATTGCCTTTTCCCAGTAGCTTTTTCCAACAAGCACAACCGGCATTTTATGTGTTTTTCCTGTTTGAATAAGAGTCAGTGTTTCAAAAAGTTCATCAAACGTACCAAATCCACCAGGATAAACCACAAGTGCTTTTGCACGGGAGAGAAAATGCATCTTCCTTGTTGCAAAGTAGTGAAACTGAAAACAGAGTTCAGGGGTAATGTAAGGGTTTGGAAACTGTTCATGTGGCAAGTGGATATTTAAACCGATGGTCTTTGCACCCACATCATAAGAGCCTCTGTTTGCCGCTTCCATAATTCCAGGACCACCACCGGTCATAAGTGTAACACGACAATCTTCAGGTTTTTTCCCACTCTTACCGACAAGTGCACCGAAAGCTCTCGCATCATCATAGTAGATACTTTTACCAACCATTCGTTCTGCTATGTAAAGCTCACGCAAGAGCGCTCTGTCATCACTTTTCTTCTCTAAACTCTCTTGTATAGCTTTGAGTCGTTTCATAGCTGTTTGACGCTCAACAATGCGGGCACTTCCAAAAACAACAATCGTATGCTCAATGCCAAGTTCATTCATCTTGAGTTCAGCCTTGAGATAATCAAGTTCAAGACGAACAGAACGAGCTTGAGAAGACTCTAAAAAATCTTCATCCTCTATAGCTAATCTGTAAGAGGGTGAACTTTTTATAGTTTGAATAAGTTCTAATGCCTTTGGATCTTCCTCCTCAAGTTTTGGATGTTCCCAAGGCAAAGAGGTTCGTTGCATTTTTTTTGTTTTCATCTTTTCTCCTCATTCATTAATATAAGCTCGTTTACTTATAAAGCATCTTTTTTTCATAACATATTTCATCAAAAAGGCAAACTACATCATGTTGATATTGTAATACATCTTTATTTTTATCTTTGTATTCTACTTGCGATAAAAAATGCTTAATTGTATTAATACGTGCGATTTTTTTATCATCACTATGCACAACATACCAAGGAGCAAATACAAACGAAGTTTTATTCAACATTTCATCTCTTGCTATTGAATACTCCTCCCAATATTTTGTGCCTGTTCATCTATGGGACTCAGTTTCCACTGTTTTAAAGGGTCTTTTTTTCTTTCTTGGAGTCTTTTTTGTTGCTCTTTTTTAGAAATATCAAGATAATATTTGACAAATATCATCTCTGAATTGACTAACAAATGTTCAAAATTACCCACTTCATGCATAAAATTATCATACTCTTTTTGCGTACAAAAATGCATTACTTTTTCTACACCTGCTCTATTGTACCAACTACGATTAAAAAAAACCATTTCACCACCAACAGGTAACTTTGGTACATATCTTTGAAAATACCAAGATTTTTTATCTATATCACTTGGTTTACCAAGAGCAACTACGCGAGCATCACGCGGACTTAAATGCTCTATAAATCTCTTTATCATTCCATCTTTTCCAGCCGTATCACGGCCTTCAAAGATGATGCAAACCTTTAAATTTCTCGCAATTACCTCTTTTTGGAACTTTACAAGTTCAACTTGAACATTATAAAGTTCCTCTTTATAGTCTCTTTTTTTCATCATACATTCTTTACTTTAAATGACATTTTCATTATGTCGTTTTTTGTAATATTTTAGTACTATCATTTTCACTATATCATTAAATATAAACCAACTTGTTACATAACCCCATAAAAAGAGTGCCCATTGCCAGTTAATCTGTGTCATCAAACCAAAACTGTAAAGTCCCATACCAGTTCCAATGAGTGCAGTAATCAATGATGCTAAAAACAGAGGCATAGATGGAAATGGTTTTTTAAAGAACCAGTCTGCAATTCTTGTATTGAAAATTGTATAGTGTCCTGCAATAATGAGTTTTACAAAAAATACCGTTTGCACAAACCCTAAAAATGATTTTTCATCATGCATATTTACCCATGAAGGAACTGCTGGTAAAAACATAGCTGTATCTGGATGTGATTTAAGATAAACCATCGTAATATAAAAGATACCAAAAGAGCTGAGCACTCCAGCAATTCCAAGCCAAGTAGAGAGTACAAAAATGCCTTTCATCTCCCATCTTACTGGTTTATCTTCTGTTTTTGTATTATCGTAGGCAATAGTCATAATAGGAATGTCATTTAAAAGCGCAAGTAATATAATCATAATTGCCGTAATAGGATAAAAATCAAAAACAACAATGGCAAGCGTCATAAAGATTAAAATACGAACCGTCTCTGCAATTCTATAAATGACATAACTTTTCATACGCTCAAAAACAATTCTAGCTTGCTCTATCGCATCGACGATCACACGAAGCCCTGGTGCCATAAGGACTATATCTGCAGCAGCTCGTGCGGCATCAGTAGCACCACTGACCGCTATTCCACAGTCTGCTTTTTTGAGTGCTGGAGCATCATTAACCCCATCACCAGTCATCCCAACAATATGGTTTGCTTTTTGCAGTTCATCTACTATAAAATATTTATCTTCTGGAAAAACCTGTGCAAAACCATTTGCTTTTTCAATAAGTGCAATAATTTCTGACTCATGTTTTTTAACAATACCATTTTCTAAAGGTTGGTCTTCTAACTCTTTTTGTACAGTTTTTACAATTTGAGAGACTGTTTTTTCTAAAGCATCTTTGGTTAAATTAGTCTGTGTTGTTTGCAGTATAGCACGCGAGAGCACTTCACTCAAATAAACAAATTCTTTTGTACTCTCACCTTTTAACTCTTTGATATCTTCTATATTATCACCGATATTTAAAATAGAGGCAATATATTTTGCAACAGCGATATTATCTCCAGTGACCATTTTAACAGCAACACCTTTGTTATTTGCCTCTAAAATAGCCTCTTTTGAATCTTCACGAGGAGGATCAAAAAGAGGAATAAGTCCTATAAAATGGAAACTATCCTCTTCACATTTACGAAAAGCTACGCCCAGTGTTCTAAAACCTTTTGATGCGAATGCCTCTACTGCTTCATAAGCTTTGTCTTTATCAAATTCACTTGCATCACTCTGTTCTATAATAACCTGAGGAGCACCTTTTGCATAGATGAGCTCACAATTTCCCTCGGCATAAATTCCCTCTGTCTTTTTATGAACGGGATCAAAAGGAATAAATTTCTGCATCTTTTTTGCATGGAGTTTCTCATCTAAATGATGTTGTGAAATGTAGTCAAAAATTGGCTTTTCTATAGGGTCTTCATTTTCTGCTTTACTTGCTAAAGCTGCATAAAGCATAAGAGTCTCTTCACTAAAATCATTCACAAGAAATGGTTTGGCTAAACTCATTTTATTTTGCGTAAGTGTTCCTGTTTTATCACTACATAAAATAGTCATCCCTGCAGCTTCTTCTATAGCTGAGAGTTTTGTCACAATAGCATCTTTTTTGGCTAATACCCTAGCACCTAGTGCCATAGTAACAGTTAAAACTGCCGGCATAGCAACTGGAATAGCTGAAATGGTCAAAATAAGAGCAAAAACAAGCAGATCTAAGAGTGGCTCATGATGGCTCACGCCATGATAAATAATAACACCAATCAAGATAACAGTAATAGCAATTAAAAAATCACCCACTTTGATAACCATCGCCTGAAAATGCCCATGCTCTTCTTTTTCAGCCTTTGCTACAAGTCCAACTGTTTTTCCAAAGTAGGTATTTCCTGCCGTTGCCGTTACCTTTGCTACCATCTCACCCTGTTTTATGATGGCATTTGCATACAAATCATCGCCACTTTTTTTATGTACCGGAAGTGATTCACCCGTAAGAGCTGATTGGTCAACTTGTAAGAAGTCACCACCTCCAAGAAGTTTACAATCAGCCGGAACAACATCCCCTATTTTTATTTTTATAATATCATCGGGTACAACTTCTTTTGCCTCAATGCTCTTCCATTCACCCTCACGCAGTACCAAAGCTTTACGAGCTAATTTTTTCTTTAAAACAGCAATAGCATTTAAAGCTTTTGACTCTTGATAAAAATCAACAAAAGCATTGACGAAAAGCATAAACATAATAACAGCAAAATCTTCCCACCGTTTTGCAACAGCAGAGAGAATAGCTGCAACTTCTATCATCCAAGGAATAGGCCCCCAAAATCTACGAAAGAGACGATGTAGCCAACTTTCCTCTTTTTCATTGAGTTCGTTGTAACCGTACTTTTTTAGTCTCTCTTGAACCTCTTGTTCACTTAAACCAGTTAAGTTATTTACATCACTTGTTTGTTCAGCCATAACTCTTTCCTTATTGTAAGATTTTTAAAGCGTCTTGTACGGAAGCATTTTCAGAGGTAATGGCATAAATAGCATTTGCCATTTTAATCGCTTCTTTTAATTCTCTTTGATGAATGTTTCGACCTGTTCCATTGCCACGACTTCCACCTGTATGTATTTGTTCATACAGCTCTTCTAAAAAGAGTTTTGCATCCACTTTCGCTCCACCTTCACATAAAACACCACTTCTCCCTGCTGCCATAGTGACTTCACGCAATAGTTTTGCATCAAACTCTCCTTTTTTATTGTAAGGAACTTTGAGTTTTATAAAATCAGCACCAAGTGCAGCACCTACACCAGCAGCTCCTGCAATGAGATGTGCATCATGTTCATCTTTTACAAATTTTCCTTTCGGATAAATCCAAAGAACAGCTAAAAGTCCATTTTGATGGGCTTCATGGACAATTTTTGCAGCTTGAGAAAGCATCTCATGCTCATGAGCACCACCAAGATAGAGCGTGTAACCAACACCTTTAATATCAAGTCCACTCTCTTTCGCAAACGCAACGACATCACCGACACTCAGCCATGCCTGAGAGTAAGGGTCTTGCTCTTCGTAAGGAACAAGATTTGTTTTTGAGTTGAGTTTGACAAGATAAGGAATGTTTTTATAATCACGACCATATCTGCTAATAAGTCCAAACTGCGTTGCAAAGACTCCAATTTTTGCTTTTGAAGCGATTTGAAACATATGCTCTGGGGAGTTATCTTCTTTTGGAATACCTTTTCCATAAAAGTCATTATTTAAATGTTCAACTTTTTGATCACCTGCAAAAAGCATCAAGTGGTTTGTGCCATTCGTAGCACTTTTTAAATTTTTTTTATATGTCGCTTCTCTATTTTTTGGCACATCTGCCGGAATATTATATTTCATCTTTTTTCTCCATTATTTATCATCTACATCTTGAACAAAAGCACCACCCAAAAGAAGGGCTATACCATCAAATAACAAGCTAATACCAACAAGAATCCCAATTAAGTAGAGTGAACTCATTGGCCAACCTATGACAAAAAGAACTCCAAGTGCTAAAGATGTTATGGCATTAAAAAGCCAAACAATCCAAATTTTTTGCGGTCGAAGTGAAAATGCCAAAGAAAAGCCGGCAAAAGCATCTGTAAAAAAATAGACTGCAAAAACAAGTCCCAAGGCTGCAGCGCCCTGAAGTGGGTAAAATAAAATAAAAAAAGAAGAGAGCAGCAGTACGAAACTTTTTAACCAACCGACCCAATCTTCTTTGTTACTTTTATAAGTAAGAAAACCTATAGAAATTCCTGCAAACATCATTAAGTAACCAACAATTATAACTGTTGTAATACTCATAAGCTGTGGAAAAATAATCCCGGCTGCACCCATTAAGACAAGAATAGAGCCTCCTATTTTGGCATGCTTTTTAAAATTATCTACCAAGTTTTTATTTA
>CAYRVR010000067.1:0-9419 GCA_964427835.1 uncultured Sulfurimonas sp.
GATCTCAATAAAGCAACAAACGGGAATCACCTCAAATTCAATGTTGATTACAGATATACAGTAGAAAATATGCAGTATAAACTTGCTGATGGTTCCACCGCCAATAATGATGCATTTATGACAAACCGTCTCTGGATAAATATGAACTGGGCTGCCACAAAACATATTAGTTTTTCTGGACAACTTGCATATAATAAAGCCTTTGGAGCAAGAAGCGGTGCGCAAAATGCTGCCAATGATACTTTTGACTGGATTACAAATGAAAATGCATATGATGATACTATAAGAGTCCGCTCTGCCTACTTTCTTTATAAAAATGATACTTTCCTTGGAGGTGATATTCCTTGGACCTTTAGTATAGGACGTCGTCCTTCTACCAATGGGCACCTTGTAAATCTCCGTGATGACGACCATGCATCTTCGCCAATGGCACACAGTATCAATGTTGAATTTGATGGCTTGAGTTCCAAATTTGGACTTGAAAATGTTACAGGTGTGGATGGCATGTATGTCAAATTTTGTGCAGGCAGAGGAATGAGTAATGCAAAACCACGTATAAACGCAACCCCTTACGCTTCAAATAAAAACACTACGCCAGATATTGACTTAGCAGGACTTATATTTGTTCCTTACGACAATGGTCAATACTCTCTCAATACCCAATACTACTATGCAAATAACTTAATGGATGCGACTAGCATAACTAATCCAACTTTAAAAACTGTAGGTGGCTTACACTCCTTTACAGCAAACATTATTGCAAATGGTATTGGTGATGGGATCAGTGACTTTTTAGATGATACACTTTTCTTTGTAAGTGGTGCCGTAAGTATTACAAATCCAAACAAAAGTGGTGGTGGTATGCTTGGCAGAGACAATGCAAGAACAGGCTATTCATATTGGACAGGAGTACAATTTCCATCACTCATTAGTGAAGAGGGAAGATGGGGAGTTGAATACAACCATGGGAGTAAATTTTGGAGAAGCATGACATATGGTGAAGATACAAACATAGGATCAAAACTTGCAGTACGCGGGGATGCCTATGAAGCCTATTTTACAGAGCCTCTCATAGAAGATGTACTTTCCATGCAGGTACGTTATACCTATATAGATTACAAATACGCAGGGAGTAATGGCTTTTTTGGTGGTGCAACAGGAACACCACTCTCCATGGATCAAGCCATAGCAAGTGGTGTAGGCTCTGCAGTTGTTGATACTGCACAAGACATCCGTTTTTACATCCGTTACAGATACTAAAAAGAGAAAATCTCTTTTTAGTTTATTATGCTTTTTGGAGCTCTTCTAGTTTCTCTTTTACTGCTTCGACATGTCCTTTTACACGTACCTTTTCCCACTTCGCACGGACAATACCATCAGGGTCAATAATAAAAGTCGAGCGTACTATTCCCATATACTCTTTCCCGTAATTTTTCTTAAGTTGCCAGACGCCATATTTCTGCATCATTTGAGTAGATTCATCACTTAAAAGTGTAATGCCTAAATTATGCTTTTCAATAAAGTTTCTATGTTTTTTTGTACTATCTGCACTTACACCAAGTACTACTGCGTTTAGTGAAGAAAAATCAGGTGCAGCTTCTGTAAATTCACATGCTTCTGTTGTACATCCTGGAGTATTGTCCCGTGGATAAAAATACAGAACAACCCATTTTCCTTTTAAATCCCGTAAACACATCTCCACATCATCTTGATTTGGAAGACAAAAATCTTCTGCTTTTTGACCAACTTCAACCATACATTCTCCTTTAATTTTTAATAAACAAATAGTAGTAAATAAACCCAAATACCACTAAATGATGTAAATACAATTCCTAAAAAAGTTTTAAATGCCAAAAGTTTATGTTCATTTGACTTTACACCGGGAATTGTTCCATGCATAAACTGATAATTTGCTTTTATTACAGTCCGTGCCCAATACACCAACGTAAAAAGGGCTATAACAATATGCACACCTAAAACAATTGAAGCATATGTATGAGAAACGCCACTTCCTTGCATAAATGCATCAAAACCACCACCTAAACGAGCACCATATTCAAAATACCCAACAACAATAACAGCAAATACAAAAAGTAGATTTTGTGCGAGTGCATGCAGTTTATAGAGTTTTTTCTTTGCCAAAACAATAGCAGCAAAAATCAAAAGTGGCAAAAGTGCTACTATCATCGTAACAAAATCCATAAAAAAAGGTGCCCTTGTTCCTAAAAACCCTTGTGCAAACATATAGTCCATATTTTATGCCTTTCTTTTTTGATAGCGGTAGTATACAGAGATTAGAATTATGAGGAGTATAATAACTCCAGCTGTAATCTCTTTTAAGTATTGGTTAATTAAGGCTTCATTTGTTCCTATAAAGTAGCCCAAAAGAGTTAAAATGAGTGCCCAAATGCCTGCACCCAATGTTGTATAGAGCGAAAACTCGACTATATTCATTCTTGCTAAACCTGCAGGTATGGAAATAAGCTGGCGCACACCTGGAATAAGACGGCCTGTAAAAGTAGAGATGTGACCATGCTTTTTAAAGTACTCTTCCATTTTCACAAGCGTCTCCTCTTTAATAAAAAAGTACCTTCCAAATTTCAAAAGAAATTTGCGTCCAAGAGTAATCGCCAAATAGTAGTTTATAAAAGAGCCGATAAGACTTCCCACTAAGGCACTTCCCATAATTGCGCCAATACTCATTTGTCCCTGTGAGGCTAAATATCCAGCAGGAACCAAAACAAGCTCACTTGGAAAAGGAATAAAACTCGACTCAATTGCCATCATAATAGTAATGCCAATATATCCCCAGTCAAATATCAAATCGACTAACTCTTTTGCTAATTCTCTAAGCATGTACTATTTCCTCAACTTCTTGTATCATTGCCCGAGCAACACCTTGTGTTGCATGCGCCAAAAGTTTTTCACTTTTTGTCTGCAAATCTGGATTTTTAATAATTTCAATAAGTACTTTTTGTAGATTTTCATCCTCTCGTGCACACCAACCCAAACCATTTTTTACAATAAATTGTGCATTATGGTACTGGTGATCACCCGCAGCGTATGGATAGGGAATAAAAAGTGCAGGACAGCCATTTGCTGTAAGTTCCCAAAGTGTTGAAGCTCCAGCACGTGAAACTGCCAAATCTGCTCGATTTATAAGAGAGGGAAGCTCTTTTGTAAAACCATACAACTCTACTGGTATACCAATGTTTTCATAAGCATTTTTCACCCGTTCATAATCAAATGCACCCGCTTGATGAATAATTTTTATACCACCGTTATGTAAATCCTGAGCAACACTCAAGGCAAGTTCATTAATAGCCTTTGCCCCATGTGAACCACCAAGAAATATAATGGTTTTTAATCTTGTGCGTACTCGGGCATCTTTATAAAAACGCTCCTTTACAGGATAACCACTAATTGATGAGTTAGCATCATAGGCAGAGACAAAACTTTTTGCATATTTCTTGAGAATAGAATTTAATTTGCCTTCAACAGCGTTTTGTTCATGGATAAATAGAGGAATAAAACGGCTTAATGAGGCAAACGCAGCAGGTGCTGCTGAAAACCCACCAACACTATAGGTTGCTTGGATTTTGTGTTTTTTCAATATTTTTCTTGCCCTAAAAACAGCCTTGAGTGTTTTCAAAAGCGCCTTGATTTTTCCCATACCTTTTTGGTTTACAACACCTGTTGTTTCTAAAAAATAGACATGACTAAAAGGGCTGTTATGCTCAAAATAGTTTCTATCTTGCCCACTTGTCGAACCAATGAAAATGACCTCATGGCCTTCATCCACGGCAGCTTCTGCCAAAGCTTCTGCAATCATCAGATGCCCACCGGTTCCACCACCTGTTATACAGAGTTTCATTCTTTTTTTCCTTTTTCCATCTTCGCTCTTCGCGAAATCATCAAGACCATACCAACCCCAAACGCAGCCCCTAACATTGCTGAGCCTCCATAACTTAAAAAGGGAACAGAAATCCCTTTAATAGGTGTAATGCCACTAATTCCGTAGGCATTTACCAAAAATTCAAAAGAGAGCACAAGTCCAATACCAATGCTAAAAAGATAATAGCTCATATCTTGCGAACGGTTTGCTACTTTAAAAATACGCTGTATCATCCATAAAAATATAAAAACAATAAAGGCAATCCCAATAAAACCAAACTCTTCAGAGAGTCCTGCTAACACAAAGTCCGTATGCACTTCACTTAAAAAGCCAAGCTTAAAGGTTCCATCCCCAAGTCCTGTTCCAAAGAGACCACCGTTATGGATAGCATTGAGTGAATTTCCTATCTGGTAAGGTTCTACCTCGACAGGTACACGCAATTTATCGGCAATGCTATCAGGCAGGAGTCCTAAAACACTGTTTTGCGCTAAAGCCCACCAAGATTTTATACGCAGCATTCTATGCTTTGCAGTGACAATAAAAATAATAACTGAAAAAACAATGCCCCCTAAAATAGCTAAAAAGAAGCGAAAACTACTCCCTGCAAACATCAACATAAAAAGCAAAGTTGCACCAAGAACGACAACCTGCCCAATATCTTTTTGCAAAAAAGCGATAATAAACATCGCCATCACAAAAATAACGCCATAGGGCAAAAATCTTTTAAACTCATTTTTTAAGCCCATTCCATCATGATGTCCTAGTTTACGAGAAAAGCTCCACGCCAAAAAATAGACAAAGCCTACTTTGAAAAACTCCACCGGTGCAAGAGAAAAACCTGCTATTTTTATCCATCTTTTTGCCCCACCAACTTCTGAAACAATACTCGGAGGTAAAAACGGCATTGCAATCATCAGCGCTAAAGAGATAAAAAAGAGTGTAAAACCTATGGGCTTGAGCCATCGGTCGGGATCAAGTTGTGAAAGCACAAAAATAATAACAATTCCAGCTGTTCCAAAGAGTGTTTGACGGATAACAAAATGGAATTGGCTTACATCAAAAAGTAAGGTTGTATAGGGAGTAAGCGTATAAGAGGCAACTATGCCAATCCCAATAAGGATACTGACTAAAGTAAAAAGTTTTCTATCTGCACTCTGCACACAAAACTACTTAATCTTATTTATTTTGAGCACAAATTCAACTTCTGGTTGCGAAAGATGTAGCTCTTTTGAAATCGTCTCAATATCAACACCTTGTTGATAGAGCGAAATAACTTTTTCATCATCATTCGCATGGAGTGATGATGGAATAGATATCTGCTTAACGCCACTCTCTAGCTGTGACATACGAGAATCGATTTCTACTTCAATTGATTCTATATTATTTTGCATCTGCTTGATTGCCATTGAGAGCGGATGTACCATATCGTACACACTTCTCTCTATCTCTTGGTAAATCTCTTCATCATTCATCCGTTGTGAATTGTTTTGAATACTCTGCTTCGTTTGCTCAAGCTGCTTTTTCAAATAGTAAATTTCACGGTGCAACTCCTCTACCACAGAAGCAACAGAACGAATATTTTTTGTATATCCTGCATCTTTTGTAAAAACATAATAGAGCAAATACAAAATAATTGCAGCCATTATGATTACAACATACTCAATACTAAAAGAGAGGGTGAAATTTTCTAAATTCACGATTTTTTCTCTCGCATTTCTCGTATTAACACCCTTTCACGTGCTGTCATATAAGCCGCCCACTCTTTTTCATCACGCTCATGCATTTTGACTATTTTTGCTAGTGTTGGAGAAAGGGCCTCAAAAAAGAGACCTATGTCACGTCTTGGATGTACTGGCATATCCACACGACCATAATAGAGTTTTGACTCCTCCAAAAGCGCGTCTTTAAGTTCAAAATGTTCAAACCCTATCGCTTGGATCTCTGCTTCGCAAGTAAGAGAAACACGTTTTGGTTCCTCATTTTTTAAAAACATCTCTAAAGCATCAATCTTACGGTGCAATTCAACCATCAGATTTAAAAGAACAGGATCACTCTCTGCAGTTTCTCCACGGGCTTTTGCAAGTTTTAGCCACTGACTGATTGGATCATCATCACTCTCACTCAACTGCTGGTACTCCCTTTCGTATGCCTCTTTATCGATTGAAACTTCTGAAAACTGTATGCTAATAGGTGCAGGAACTAAACGGGGAGTACTCATGCCATCATCCTATCTAAAATAATTAAAATCATAAACGCAATACCCAAGTAGCCATTTACTGTAAAAAAAGCCCTGTCTATTTGGGTAAAATCTTTGCGCACTAACATCTGTTCATAGTAAAGTACTGCGCCACTGCCAAGTGCTGCACTCAAGGCAATCACACCAAGTCCAGCAGCCCAGACAAACAAAACCCAAAACAAGACAGCTAAAGCGTGAAAAAGAGCAGAGATAAAAAGAGTTGCCTCGGGACCATATTTAGAGGGAATTGAATGGAGATTTTGTTCTTTATCAAAATCCATATCTTGCAAAGAGTAAAGCAGATCAAAACCTGCCACCCAAAAAATCACACCCAAAGAGAGCAGCACCGACCATAAAGGAATAGTTGCACTCACAGCAACCACACCTGCAATAGGGGCAAGTCCTAAGGAAATACCTAAAATCACATGTGCCAAAGAGGAGAATCTTTTAAAGTAAGAGTACGAGCCTAAAACAAATAAAATGGGAATACTCAAAGCAAAAGCGAGAGAGTTAATCATATATGCAACAACAATAAATATCACTGCGTTTACACCAATAAAAATAAGAATACTCACACCATCAAGCCGTCCATCTACATTAGGACGGTTTGCAGTTCGCGGATTTTTCGCATCTATTTCTCTATCTGCATAACGGTTTACACCCATAGCAAAATTTCTTGCACTCAAAGCTGCCAAAACACCCAAAAGAAGTAACCATGAGCCAAACCATCCATTGGCTGCAACAATCATTGCGATAAATATAAAAGGAAGAGAAAAAACTGAATGTTCAAACATCACAAGTTCATTAAAATCTTTTGCTTTTTTCAGTAATCTTTGCACATTATTCCCTTTTATCATCATTAGCAATGATTTTATCTAAATGTGATTTAAATTTGAGTAAAATAGAGGAAAAATTCAAGGTAGTCATGCTATGAAACTTCTCTTTTTCTTCCTCATCGCCCTTCTTTTGAGTGGATGCAATCTTTTTGAGTCCAAAGCAGATAAAAACCTAAAAATTGCACAACAAAAGGCTGCGTTTGAGAAAAAAATTCAAGAAAGCAAAGAGGTGCAACTCAAACGAATTGATGCCCAAACGCAGCGAGAACTTGCAAAAATACAAACACAAAAAGCCCTTGCAAAAATAGAAAAAGAGAAGATGCTTGACAAAATACGTTTTGATGCACAACTCAAAAAACAAAAACTCGAACTCGAACAAAAAAAGGCACAAATTCTACTCAATGCAAAAATAGCCGAGCAAGAACATGCTGACTCGATGGAGATAAAACGTTACTTACTCCTCATTCTCTTTTTCATGCTTCTCATCATAAGCTTTTTTACCTATTACTATTTCAAAAAACGCCATGAAGACAAACTCAGATCCTATCAAGATAATCTTGACAAATATTTTCACCAGCAAGAAAATATGACAAAAATGCGTATTGCAGAAAAAATAATAGACACAGTTGCAAGCGGCAAACTCGATAAAGAGCAAGAGAGAGAACTCATCCGTGCACTCAATGCTCCAAGTCAGCCGCAACAACCCGAGAGTGTTGCACTCATAGAAGAGAAGTAATGCATTTTACACAACTTGCCATCATAGGGCCAACTGCTTCAGGTAAAAGTGAACTAGCCATAAAAATTGCACAAAAGATTGATGCCTATATTCTCTCTATTGACTCACTTAGTGTCTATAAAGAGATAGATATAGTCTCAGCAAAGCCCTCAAAAGAGGAGCTAAACGCAGTGAAACATTTTGGTATAGATCTCCTCTACCCTAATGAATACTTTAGCGTTGATATGTTTATTGGTTTGTATAAAAAAGTGCTTTATGAGTGTGAGGTTCATAAGAAAAATCTTATCATCGTAGGTGGTACCTCCTTTTATCTCAAATCTCTCATAGAAGGTCTCTCACAGCTACCGGTTATAGATATACAAACGCAGCAGATAGTAAAAGAGCAACTCCAAGATGTAAACGCAGCCTATAATTTACTTTTTGAGCTAGATAGTGAGTATATGAGAAAAATTACACCAAATGACGCTTATCGCATTGAAAAAGCGCTCCTCATTTATGAGGCTTCCAAACTTACACCTACACAATGGTTTGCACAAAATCCACCTTCTCCCATTATCAAAGATTTAGCAATTTATAACATTGATGTAGATCGTGATCTATTGCGCAAACGCATCCAAAGCAGAACAAATAAGATGTATGCAATGGGTTTAGTGGATGAAGTATGCTTTTTGGAACAAAAATATACACGTTCACCCCATGCTATGGGTGCCATAGGCATAGTAGAGGTTTTAGACTATCTTGATGGAAAAACGCAAAAAGATGAGATGCTCTCTCTCATCTCTACCCACACAGCACAACTTGCAAAACGCCAACAGACCTTTAACCGTACACAGTTTCATAATGTAAAAAGTGCAAAACTAGAAGAGTTAGAGCCTCTCATCTTGCAAAATTATAAGCTGTAAAATCTACACGTGCGTCTATTGTTCACACACTTTTGCATATATATCAGCTCTTCTGTCACGTAAAAGTCCCCAGTATTCTCTCTGTTTCGCATTCTCTTGCAAGTCAAACGCAGCGTATATAATCTCCTCTTTCTCGCGTGAAGCCTCAGCAATCTTTTTACCTGTATAATCTGTAATAAAAGAAGAACCATAAAACGTAATGCTACAGCTCTCTCCCTTCTCAACACCGACTCTGTTTGCGGCGATTACAGGCACTGTATTTGTTGCAGCGTGTCCCATCTGCACCCTTTGCCAATGCTCTTTGGAATCAAGACCAATCTCCGGCTCACTTCCAATAGCAGTAGGATAAAAAATGAGCTCTGCACCCATAAGGGTTAAAGAGCGCGCTGTTTCACAAAACCACTGGTCCCAACAAATCCCAACTCCAATTTTTCCAAACGCAGTGTTATAGACTTTAAAGCCGGTATTTCCGGGTGAAAAATAAAACTTCTCCTCATATCCAGGTCCATCGGGAATATGTGTTTTACGGTAGTTCTCCATCACCTTGCCATCACTGTCAATTACCACTAATGAGTTAAAATAATCCTCATCTGCCTTTTCAAAATAAGAAACTAAAAGTACAACCTGCAACTCTTTTGCTACAGCCCTACATTGTGCTATAAGTTCATTATTTTCAAGAGGCTTTGCCCAAGAAAAATATTTTTCATCCATATCTTTGCAAAAGTAGAGCCCCTCAAAGAGTTCTGGCAGGAGAATGATGTTTGCCCCACAAGAGGCAGCTTCACGCACGAAACGCAGTGCTTTAGCAACATTT
>CAYRVR010000068.1:0-4070 GCA_964427835.1 uncultured Sulfurimonas sp.
AATTTATTAAAGTAAAAAGTATTAATTATGGTGTTGGTGCTTGTTCTAACTATCTTGATGAAAATATATTTTTACAAACACCACAAAGTTACAAAAAGTAAACTTTTTGAGGGAATAAGTTATTTATTGTAAAGAGAGTGCTGGAAAATAAGTATTAAGCACAACTGCGGTTGAAGCTGCAAATTTTTTCATAAATTTATCGAACTTATCTTCTTTATTCCAAAGGGGATGGTTGACGTGTGCGAGGTGTACAAGTGCATTTTTTGCATCATACTCAACACCTAGGGCATCAACTAGTCCGACTTTTTTTGCTTGTGCGGCAGTAAAGATATGTGCATTAGCGAAAGAGTTTCTTTTTTTGATATTTAATCCTCTTGCATTTGCAACGTCTTGTGTGAACATATTGTATGTTCCCTGAATAACTTTATTGAGTTCTGCTACTTCATACTTTTTCCAAGGTCTATCGGGCGTTCCTATTTGTTTGTAAAGTCCTGCTTTTACGACTTGTGATTTGATACCGATTTTTTTCATGAGGTTACTAAGATCTGCTCCTTGCATGATAACACCGATGCTTCCTACCATGCTTCCAGGATTTGCAATGATTTTGTTCGCCCAGATACTAGCATAGTAACTTCCACTTGCCATGGTACCTTTTGCATAGGCTACAACGGGTTTTACAGCTCGTAATCTTTTAATCGCATATGCAATTTCAACAGAAGGTGCAACAGCTCCACCGGGAGAATCAACTTCAAAAAGCACTCCTTTTACAGCCTTGTTTTCTCTAGCAGCGTCAATTTTTTGGACAACTTCTGTTGCATCCATAATGGGACCAGTGAGGTTTATTTTTTCTAGATTATAGGTTTGTAAACCTTTTTCTCCTGCTGGTAAAAAAAGAAGAAGCAGGAGCAGTACAAAAAGCATTGCTTTGAAGTGTGTTTGAATATAGTCCATTGTTACGGTGATTGGTGAAAAGAGTTTTTTTATAAATTCCATTTTAGAGTGTTCCTTTTTCAAGTTTTCCATTAATAAAAACTTTTGATATATTGTAGTTATGGAGTAAAAGATGAATAGGAAGTTCTGCATTTGGAGTGCTTTGCAAGTCAAGAACAATCATATCTGCATTTTTCCCTTCTTTTATCTCACCTGTATTGAGTCCAAGTGCTTCTGCTGCGTTTATGGTAACTCCTTTGATTAGCTCTTTTGCAAAACCAAGTAGAGGTGCACTACTGTGCATAAAAAGAGAGATTTTCATCTCTTCAAAAAGATCGAGTTTATAGTTTGAACTCAAACCGTCTGTTGCCACAATCCATCGGATATTTTTATCGTTTAGTTTTTTAATATTGAGCGTTTTATTCCCTAGTAATCGGTTGGAAATAGGGCAATGAATGATGGTATGTCCATTTTTTTCAATGCTATCAAGCTCTGCATCACTTGTCTCAACTGCATGTGTAAGCAGTGTCTCATATCCTTCAAAATAGCTGAGAAATTCTTGTGCGTCAGTGACACTCCTTTCTTGTTTTAAAAGGGTATGAAAAAATTCTTTAAAATCCCCACTGCTTGCATCCAACCACTCTCTTTCAGCTAAACTTTCCATAAAATGTGCAGTGAGTTTGAGTTTTTCATTTTTTACTATTTGGAGTGCTTTTTTAATAAGAATAGGATGGACAGAGTAGGGTGAGTGGATGGCAACTGCCGGATAGAAATGTTCTCTTTTTATACTCTTTGAAGCATCCAGTCGAGAGAGAAAATCGGTAAAAAGTGCATCAGCCATTGCTGCTTGCGAACCAATGAGCTCATTAAAAAAGACAACATTTTGTTTTGCATTGGCACAGGCTTCTAGATCCATTGCATGAGAACTAATGGCCCCAAATGTAGTAATGCCGTTATCAAGCATTGCTGTTATTGCTTTTTCCATACAGGAAAGATCACAACCATTAATGAGATCTTCTCTGTTTTCAATCACACTGTAGAGCCAGTTAAGAAAATCACCATAGCTAAGATGATTTGTGTTTGCTGAAAACTCAATATGCACATGTGCATTGATGAGACCTGGCATCAAAAGGGAGTTTTTTTGTAGTTTTGTAACTGCTGCGTTTGGAAACTCTTTTTGTAGCTCTTGCAAAGGTGCTACTTTTACTATTTTTTCATCAAACGCAAGGGCCTGATTTTCGAGTAATACGGTAGGTGTTAAAATATAATTAGGTGCTAATATCTGCATATTTCTTTCTTTTTTGAGTAATTTTATATGAGATTATACACTTTTTTACTGATGTTATGCACTATAATGAGCAAAGCCCATTATAGAGGCAGGGACTAAAGTCCCTACAACCCCCTAAAGCTACAAAAAGTAAACTTTTTGTAAAAGTGCGTAAGGCCAGTTTTGATTTAAGAAAGAGAGAAATAGAAAATTTATCAATTCTTGCAACTTTTTTTAATATTTATTTAGATAAAATAGTCACCTAAAATTTTAAAAAGGTTTGATATGAAAATAGTAGTTATTCAGGGTCCAAATTTAAACATGCTTGGTGTTCGTGAGCAAAATATTTACGGTCCAATGAAATTAGAACAAATCCATGCACAAATGAAAGAAGTAGCAACACAAAATGGTGTTGATATTGAATTTTTTCAAAGTAATCTTGAAGGTGAACTTGTAGATAAAATTCAAGAATGTTATGGTGATGCAGATGGTATCATTATAAACGCAGCGGCTTATACACATACTTCTATAGCAATTAGAGATGCTATTGCAGCTGTAAATCTTCCTGCTATTGAAGTACACATAAGTAATATTCATCGTAGAGAAGAGTTTCGTAAAGAAAATATGATTGCACCGGTATGTACTTCATCAGTTGTTGGTTTTGGGCCATTTGGTTATCATCTTGCAATGATGGGTATGCTGCAAATTATGAATGAAATCAAAGCCGCACAAGAAGCACAAGCTGCACAACAAGCGTAGTTAGGTAGAAGATTTTTTATGTATATTAAACGCAGCCTTACGAAAACACTTACAAGCTTTCATGGGGGGCGTTTTCCTACTTCAGTTACAGATTCTAAGAGACATCGTTATGAGTCTGTTGTTGGCATTGGTGGAAATGTTGGTGATGTTCGTCGCCGTTTTGAGCATCTGTTTGTTTGGATGCAAAGGGATAAAAGAGTTTCACTTGTGAAAACTTCGTTGATTTTAAAAAATCCTCCTTTTGGATACACAGATCAAGAGGATTTTTTTAATTCAATAATAATAGTAAGAACTTCTATGCAACCAAAAAATTTTCTCGATTACCTCATGCGAGTAGAAAAAAAGTTTGGAAGAAAAAGAAGCTTTGCAAATGGACCAAGGACCTTAGATTTGGATATTATATTTTTTGACAATAGAATAATTAAAACAAAAAAACTGACCATACCACATCCGGCATGGTCGCAAAGAGAGAGTGTAGTTATTCCTTTGGCAGGATTGCATCGATGAAAATATTGACATTTACAGGCAAAACACCTTCTGAAGCGTTAAAAAAAGCAAAAATGGAAATTGGAAATGAGGGGATGCTCATTGAAACCAAAGAGGTGCAAAAAAAAGCTTTAGGGCGTGAAGCAATATATGAAATAGTAATCGGTATAGATGAAAAAGATCTACCTCCTGCGTTTACGCATAAAAAACAACAAAAGAGCGATAGCACAAAGAAAGCTTTAGCCCAAGAGAGTAAAGATATTCTTTTTGATATCTCAAACGCAGCGCGTCAAATATCTAAAATTTCTAATGTTACGCAAAATGATGAAATACTTTATGATAAAAATTTAGGTATGAAAAACAGTGTTTCAACTGATTCTAAAGAGCTTAAAGAGATAAAAACAGAGATAAATAAGCTTACAGATAAAGTAAAAATTATTCAAAATATGTTTTGGGAT
This sequence comes from uncultured Sulfurimonas sp., assembly GCA_964427835.1. Lineage (GTDB taxonomy): Bacteria > Campylobacterota > Campylobacteria > Campylobacterales > Sulfurimonadaceae > Sulfurimonas. The sequence continues at coordinate 3,901 of CAYRVR010000068.1, forward strand.
GAGAAGGCACCAGTACTAGAACATCAAATTCCACCAGAGTTTGCAGAAATATACCGTCTTGCACTACAGAGTGGAATGAAACAAGAGCATTTAGATACACTTATGCAAATAACATTAGAACATATGCCTCTTAAAATGCGAGAAAATTCTGTTACAGTAAAACGGTATTT
>CAYRVR010000068.1:4170-8039 GCA_964427835.1 uncultured Sulfurimonas sp.
TCAAGCCCTTATGATAAGGGAAAAATAGAAAAAATCTATGAGTGTCTGAATGCGAATCAGACAAGTTACAATGTTGATGTTGTTTTGGTAATGCCAAGCTCCATTAAGTATGAGGATTTAAAAATTACCTATGAAAATTTTGAGACGCTTGGTGTAGATACGCTTATGTTTACAAAATTGGATGAAACAATGAGCTTTGGAAATATCTTTTCACTTGCCTTTGAGACGAAAAAGCCTATTAGTTATTTTTCAGTGGGCCAAGAGGTGCCTGAAGATTTGGTGTGTGCAAGTAGTGATTTTCTTATAGAATGTCTTTTACATGGATTTAACAGGAGCAAAGCATGATGGGTCATCAGGCTGAAAAACTTGAAGAACTTGTAGCAACAAATGCAAAGAAAAAATCAAAAAAAACGCGTTTTATTGCCATAACAAGTGGAAAGGGAGGCGTTGGTAAAAGTACAATTAGCTCGAACCTTGCTTATATGCTCTCCCAACAAGGCATAAATGTTGGCATATTTGATGCAGATATTGGACTGGCAAATTTAGATGTGATGTTTAATGTAAAAATTAAAAAAAATATTTTGCATGTACTCAAGGGGGAAGCAAAAGTCAGTGATATTTTAATCCCCATTACAAGGAATTTGATTCTTATCCCCGGTGAGAGTGGTGATGAGATTTTAAAATACTCAGATATGGCTCTTTTTGAGCGTTTTATGCAAGAAGCTCAGGTCTTAGATAAGCTCGATGTAATGATTATTGACACAGGTGCAGGTATTGGAGAACATATACAGATGTTTCTAAACGCAGCGGATGATGTTGTTGTGGTTACTGTTCCTGATCCTGCAGCAATTACTGATGCGTATGCAACTATAAAGACAATAGCAACATTGCGAGATGATGTAAGTCTGATAATGAATCAAGTAAAAAGTGAAAAAGAGGCTGTCGGCGTTTTTGAAAAAATTAAAAAAGTTGCCAAAGCAAATATCGGTACGAATTTACAGCTAGAGTTGCTTGGAAAAGTAAATGCAGATATAAAAGTCTCATCATCTGTAAAACAGCGTTCTCTTTTTTGTGCAACATACCCTTCTGCTGTTGCAACGAGAGATATGGAAAATATTATGAAAAAGATTGCAGCGAAGCTGGAACGTAATGTGCTAGTGACTTCAAATGAGAGTGGGCTTTCTGGTCTTTTTAGAAGATTGATTGACCATTTCTAAAAAAGTGGTGGGATAGTAGATGCTTGGAGAAAATTTTGTATATTTTTTTACAGTTTGGGGATTTTTTGTAGGAATAATCTTTGGAATACTCAAATCAATGGATGCAATGGGTTTACTTTCTTATACATTTTTAATAACTATATTTTTCTATCTTTTTTCTCATATTATTATTGCATTTTATTACCGTACCATCGTTGTAAAATCATATAACTTTCCTAAAGATATTCATGAAAAAGATTTAGACTATTATGTCAAAGAGATTAATAAGCGCGAAAAGCTTATAGATTCAGCATGTAAAATTACAGATGCTGCTATAAAAATGAATAAAGAAGATATAGCTGGACAAAAATTATGATACAAGATGCCTATCTCGAAGATTTAAGACACAAAGAAGATGAACTTGCTATAGAATATCTTCCCGCTGTAAGGGCTATGGCATATAGACTAAAAGAACGATTGCCAAGTTCCATAGATTTTTCAGATCTCTGTGCTATTGGTACCGAAGAACTCATTAAACTTGCTCGTCGTTATGATGAAACTTTAAATGACTCTTTTTGGGGGTATGCAAAAAAACGTGTTTATGGAGCTATGCTTGATTATTTACGTAGTTTGGATATTTTGAGTAGGGCAAGCAGAAAGCTTGTGAAAGCGATTGACTATGAAGTGCAAGAGTATATGTTGATACATAATGAAGAACCAACAGATGAAGAGCTTGCTAAAAAGTTAGATGAAAGTGTTGAAAAAATTCATGATGCACGTATTGCTTCTTCTATATATACTGTCATGCCATTACATGATCAATTGCAAGTTGGAGATGAAGGTGCTGCTCTTGCTGAAATAGAGAGAGAAGAACTTGTTGCTGTTATTAAAAAAGTTTTATCAAAATATAAAGAGAGAGAGCAGATGATAATTCAGCTATACTACTTTGAAGAGCTGACATTAAAAGAGATAAGTAATATTCTTGATATCACAGAGTCGAGGATTTCACAAATCCATAAATCTGTAATTCAAAAAATTCGAGAGAGTATAGGAGCGTAACATGGCAGATATACTTTCACAAGAAGAGATTGATGCACTGTTGGATGTCGTTGAAGATGAAGGTGAAGATGTCCTAGAAAATAGTGATGATAATCTTCTTCCGCAAAGACAAGTAACACTGTATGATTTTAAGCGTCCAAATCGTGTCTCAAAAGAACAACTTAGAGCTTTTCGTGGTGTTCATGATAAAATGGCGAGAAGTTTGGCCTCACAAATTTCATCGATTATGCGCTCTATTGTAGAAATACAACTTCACTCGGTAGATCAGATGACATATGGTGAATTTCTTATGAGTCTTCCAAATCCTACAAGTTTTAATGTCTTTTCTGTAAAGCCATTAGAAGGGAGTGGTATTATTGAAATCAATCCTTCGATTGCTTTTCCAATGCTTGACAGACTCCTTGGAGGGAAAGGGGAGCCTTTTGATGCAACACGAGAGTTTTCAGACATTGAACTGAGCCTTTTTGAAACTATATTACGAGTTATGATGGGTACACTTAAAGAGGCATGGGGACCGGTAATGGAAATTTACCCAACGATAGAATCAAAAGAATCAAGTCCCAATGTTGTACAAATTGTTGCACAAAATGAGATTGTTGTAATGGTTGTAATGGAAATTATTATAGGCCATAGTTCAGGAATGATGAATATTTGTTATCCTGTAATTGCACTAGAACCAATTTTGCCAAAGCTTGCCTCAAGAGATCTTATGCTTAATGAAACCAGTTCGAAAAAAAGTAGAAATATGGAGCTGAAAGTCCTTTTAGGTGGTGCAAAAGTAAATGTGGAAGCGAATTTGGGTGAAGCTGATTTAAGTTTGCATGATATTTTAGAGCTAGAAGTTGGTGATGTTATCCGTCTTTCAACACCAGCAGATGATATCGTTACCGTTGCAGTAGATGGTAAAGAGAGATTTCGTGGGGAAATAGGACTAAGAAGATTTAGAAAGTCAATTAGTATTAATGAAATTATTGAGACTGAAAAAGATGAGGTTAAACGTACTTTGGAAAGTCTAGAAAAACAGCGTCATGAGAAGATTTCAGGCGTGAAAGATATAATACACGAAGATGATTTAGAAAATGATGAGGATTTGATGGATGAGTAACTTTATTAAACTTTTTGAAGATGAAACCATTGGCACTATAGAAGCTCTTGTAGGTGAAGCTCCGGCACTCTCATTACAAGAGGAGCAAGAACTGAGCATTATATCTAATATTGTTCCTCCTATAGTTCTTACAAAAATTAAAGTTACTGGGGATGTTGATGGTGAGATCATGGTGGCATTTCCTCCTGTAATGGCAGCATCACTTTCTGACATGATGATGGGAGAAGAAGCTGGTGATCGTGAAGAGATTAATGAAGATGATTTAGATGCTGCAAAAGAGATAGTTTCAAATATTTTTGGTGCCATTTCTACTTCTCTTTCTGGACAAAAGGAACTTCCGCAACTCTCTTTTGCTATTGATTCAATTGAAGAAATAGCAGATGATGAAGTAAGTTTGGAAGCTTTTAGTAAAATGTATGTGTATAAATTTAATTTGGCTAGTTTAAATTCTATGCTTATGTTTATACTAGATGAAAATTTGGTAAAAGCACTTTTTAAAACTGAACAAA
>CAYRVR010000068.1:8139-9419 GCA_964427835.1 uncultured Sulfurimonas sp.
CCATTGGAAATTTTAGTTGATAATCATGTTATTGCACAAGGTGAAGTGGTAATTGTTGATGGAAACTTTGGTATTCAAATTACAACAATTGGAACAAAAAAAGAGAGATTGAACCAACTACGAAAATAGTTATGCAAATATAGCATAATGCGAGGGAATAAAATATGAAAAATAAAAATAAAGTTTTGGTTGGAATGAGTGGAGGTGTTGATTCAACAATTACTACGCTTATACTTAAAGAAGAAGGATATGAAGTAGAAGGTTTATACATGAAACTTCATTCTAAACCAGGATATCATGAAATTCATCAAGCTCGTGCACAAAAAGCAGCAGATTTTGTGGGAATAAAGCTCCATGTTCTTGATTTACAAGAAAAATTCAATGAAAATGTGTTTCAGCCATTTATTGACACGTATGCTGAGGGAAAAACACCAAATCCTTGTGCGTTATGTAATAGAACAATGAAATTTGGAGAAATGATTAAGTTTGCAGACCAGATTGGTGCTGAGTACCTTGCAACGGGTCATTATATTAAAACAGATGGGAAATATTTTTACCAAGCAGAAGATGATATGAAAGATCAAAGTTATTTTCTATTTTATGTGCATAAGGAAATTTTACCAAGACTAAAATTTCCACTTGGCGAAAAACATAAAAGTGATATAAAAAAATTAGCGGCATCTGTAAAAGGATTAGAATCTTTTGCTTCTCAAGCTGAATCAAGTGAAATTTGTTTTGTAGAGACTACTTATACGGATGTTTTAAAAAATCATGTGGTTGTTGATCATGTTGGTGAAGTTCTTGATACTCAAGGAAATATAGTTGGAGAACATAAAGGTTATATGCATTATACAATAGGAAAACGTCGAGGATTTAGTGTAAAAGGTGCACATGAACCACATTTTGTTACAAAGATTATTCCCGAAAAAAATCAAATAGTAGTAGGGAAGAGAGAAGAATTAGCTTGTAATGAAGTCACAATAGATGATTTGAATATGTTTGATGATAGAAAAGTGTTTGATACTACTGTAAAACTACGATACAGAACGAAAGCAGTAGCATGCAATGTAATAATAGATGATCAAAATAGAGCAACAGTAAAATTAGAAGAAGGTGTTTTTGGGGTAGCAGCGGGACAAGCAGCAGTATTTTATGATGAAGACAAATTAATTGGAGGCGGTTGGATTACACACGCTAAATAACTATATTACATGAAAAAATAGTTATTTCAAAATTCCCGCCATCCCCCACCAAACATTAAGCTATTTCTAAGCAACTTC
>CAYRVR010000069.1:0-9189 GCA_964427835.1 uncultured Sulfurimonas sp.
AAAGAACAAAGTATATTTGTTCGTGATATCCCACTTATGACTGATCGAACGTCATTTATAATTAATGGTGTTGAGAGAGTTGTTGTGAACCAACTTCACCGTTCTCCAGGTGTTATTTTTAAAGAAGAAGAATCAACTACAGCTGGAAACAAGCTTATCTATACTGGTCAAATTATTCCTGATCGTGGTTCATGGCTCTATTTTGAGTATGATCCTAAAGATATTTTATATATGAGAATCAATAAACGCCGTAAAGTACCTGTAACTATTATGTTCCGTGCACTTGGGTATTCTAAACAAGATATATTAAAATTATTCTATCCTATTCAAACAATTAAAATTGGTGACAATCAATTCACAATGGCGTTTAATCCAAAAGATTATGCTTCACGTTTAGAGTATGATTTAGTTGATTTAGATGGAAAAGTACTTGTTGCAGCTGGGAAAAGACTCTCTAATAAAAAAGCACAAAAATTTATTGATGATGGCCTTACAGAAGTACAGTATCCATTAGAAGTCCTTCTTGATAGATATCTTGCAGAGCCAATTATTGATCCAGAAACTGGTGAAGTACTTTTTGATACAATGACTCATATTGATGAGACAAAATTGAAAAAGATGGCAGAACTTGGAATCAGTGAATTTAAAATTGCGAATGATTTAGCTGAAGGTGTGGATAATTCTGTTATTAATGCTTTTAATGCCGATGCTGATTCATTGAAATTATTAAAACAAACTGAAGATATAGAAGATGAAAATGATTTAGCTGCTATTCGTATTTATAAAGTAATGCGTCCGGGTGAACCAGTAACAAAAGAGGCTGCAAAAATATTCGTTAACCAACTTTTCTTTGATCCTGAAAGATATGATTTAACGCAAGTTGGTCGTATGAAAATGAATCATAAGCTTGGAATGAATATACCAGAGTATGTAACAGTTTTAACACATGAAGATATCATAAAGTCTGTAAAATATGTAATTAAAGTAAAAAATGGTCAAGGTCATTTAGATGATAGAGATCACTTAGGTAATAGAAGAATCCGTTCAATCGGTGAACTTTTAGGGAATGAATTACATAACGGTCTCGTGAAAATGCAAAAAGCTATTCGCGATAAATTATCAACTCTAAGTGGCCCTATGAATGAACTAATGCCACATGATTTAATTAATTCTAAAATGATTACATCGACTATTATGGAATTCTTTTCCGGTGGTCAGTTGTCACAATTTATGGACCAAACAAATCCACTCTCTGAAGTTACACATAAACGTCGTTTATCTGCACTTGGTGAAGGTGGTCTTGTAAAAGAGCGTGCTGGTTTTGAAGTACGTGACGTCCATCCAACGCACTATGGTAGAATTTGTCCTGTAGAGACTCCAGAGGGGCAAAATATTGGTCTTATCAATACACTTGCAATGTACTCAAAAGTAAATGAGCATGGTTTTATTGAAGCACCATATAAAGTTATGAAAGATGGTAAAGTTACACATGAAGTTGTCTATTTAACAGCAACACAAGAAGAGGGCAAAAAAATTGCTGCTGCATCAAATAAACTTGATGAGAATGGACAATTTGTTGAAGATCTTATCGCTGTTCGTTTAGATGGTGAAATACTACTACGCAGTCCCCAAGAGTGTGATTATGCCGACCTTTCATCACAAATGGTAATTGGTGTTGCTGCATCACTTATTCCATTCTTGGAACATGATGATGCCAACCGTGCACTTATGGGTTCAAACATGCAGCGTCAAGCTGTACCGCTTTTACGAGCTAATGCACCAATGGTAGGAACGGGTGTAGAAAAACTCGTTGCACGTGATGCATGGGAATGTGTAAAAGCAAAACGTGCTGGTAAAATTGAAAAAGTTGATGCGAAACATATTTATGTGATGGGTGAAGAAGATGATGAGATTTTTATTGATTATTACCCACTACAAAAAAACTTGAGAACGAATCAAAATACTTCATTTACGCAAAAACCAATTGTTTCAGTTGGCCAAGAAGTAGCAAAAGGACAAATTATTGCTGATGGTCCAAATATGGATCAAGGTGAACTTGCACTTGGTGTGAATGCTATGGTTGCGTTTATGCCATGGAATGGATATAACTTTGAGGATGCTATTGTTATTTCTCAACGTCTTATCCGTCAAGATGCTTTCACGTCAGTACATATTTATGAAAAAGAAGTAGAAGCTCGTGAACTCAAACATGGTGTAGAAGAGATTACTCGTGATATTCCTAATGTACGTGATGATGAACTATCACATCTTGATGAATCTGGGATTGTAAAAATTGGTACACATGTAAAAGGTGGTATGATTTTAGTCGGAAAAGTTTCTCCAAAAGGTGAAGTAAAACCGACTCCTGAAGAGCGTTTACTCCGTGCAATTTTTGGTGAAAAAGCTGGTCATGTTATAAATAAATCACTCTATTGTCCTCCATCAATGGAAGGTGTAGTTGTAGATATTAAAGTTTTCACAAAAAAAGGCTATGACAAAGATCCTCGTGCACTTGAGCTTGAAAAAGAAGAGCGTGATTATTTAGAACGTGAGCACTATGATAGACTTATTATGATTGATAAAGAGGAGATGTTACGTGTAACTAAGTTACTTACTCGTGAGCCTCTTCAGTCAGACATTACAATTGCTGGAAATGATTATAAAGCCGGTGATATGATTAATGGTGATGATCTAAAAGAAGTGAATCGTTTTGCAATGAATGCAATTGTGAAATCATTCTCTCAAGAGATTCAAGATGAGTATAATAAGACAAAAAATCATTTCCAAAAACAAAAGCGTATTTTTAGAGATGAACATGAAGAGAAGTTGAATATTCTTGAAAAAGATGATGTCCTTCCAAATGGTGTTGTTAAATATGTAAAAATTTATATTGCAACAAAACGCCAGTTAAAAGTTGGTGATAAAATGGCAGGACGTCACGGAAATAAAGGTATTGTTTCGAATCTTGTACCTGAAGTTGATATGCCATATATGGAAGATGGCCGTTCAGTTGATGTTTGTTTAAATCCACTAGGTGTACCTTCACGTATGAATATTGGACAAATTCTAGAGATGCACCTTGGTATGGCAGGCCGTGAACTTGGAAATCAAATTCAAGAAGAGTTTGATAAAAAACAAGCTGACTTTATAGAAAATTTACGTAGTAAAATGATCTCTATTGCTGATGTTGCAGGATTAATGAATGCAAGTGAAGTTTTAGGAAAAATGAGTGATGATGAATTCTTAAAATATGCAAGAGACTGGGCAAAAGGTGGTGTACGCTTTGCAACACCAATTTTTGAAGGTGTAAATGCACAAGAGTTTGAAAAACTTTATGAACTTGCAAAAATGGATGCAGATGGTAAAGTTGTTCTATATGATGGAAAAACTGGTGAGAAAATGAAAGAGCGTGTTAACGTAGGATATATGTATATCTTAAAACTTCATCACTTGGTTGATGAAAAAATCCATGCGCGTTCTACTGGACCATACTCTCTTGTTACACAACAACCAGTTGGTGGTAAAGCACTCTTTGGTGGACAAAGATTTGGTGAAATGGAAGTTTGGGCACTTGAAGCATACGGTGCATCAGCAGTTCTTAAAGAGATGCTTACAATTAAATCTGATGATGTTGATGGACGTGTACGTGCTTATAAAGCATTAACAAAAGGTGAACTCGTACCGGCATCTGGTATACCAGAGACACTATTTGTATTAACGAAAGAGCTACAAGCGCTTGCTCTTGATGTAGAGATTTTAGACGAGGTGGAAGACGATGAGTAAATTAGTACCTGTAGAAGTAACAGAAGAGTGTAGACCAACAGACATTAAAGAGTTGCAATTTCGCCTTGCATCTCCTGAAAAGGTTATGTCTTGGAGTCATGGTGAAGTTAAAAAACCAGAAACTATTAACTACCGTACCTTAAAACCAGAGCGTGATGGTCTTTTTTGTGCAAAAATTTTCGGACCGGTAAGAGACTATGAATGTCTTTGTGGAAAGTATAAGAAAATGCGTTATAAAGGTGTTGTATGTGAAAAATGTGGGGTTGAAGTAACTTCTACTAAAGTCCGTCGTACTCGTATGGGACACATAGAACTCGTAACTCCTGTTGCACATATTTGGTATGTATCATCATTACCATCTCGTATTGGTACACTTCTTGGTATAAAAATGAAAGATTTAGAGCGTGTACTCTATTATGAAGCATACATTGTTGAGAGTGGTGGAGAAGCATATTATGATGCTGAAGCAAAAACACCAGTATTAAAATATGATGTTCTCAATGAAGAGCAATATAGAACACTTGTTCAACGTTTTGGTGAACTTGGTTTCAAAGCGCGTATGGGTGGCGAAGTTATACGTGACCTTCTTGATTCTATTGATCTTGTTGATCTTTTTACTACATTAAAAGAAGCAATTGGTGAGACAAAAAGTGAAGCAAAAAAGAAAACGATTAACAAACGTTTAAAAGTAATCGAATCATTTTTAAATAGTGGAAATAATCCTGCATGGATGATGCTTACAGTGCTTCCAGTACTTCCACCAGATTTACGTCCACTAGTATCTCTTGATGGTGGAAAGTTTGCAGTTTCAGATGTAAATGATTTATACCGTCGTGTTATTAACCGTAACCAACGTTTGAAACGTTTGGTAGAACTTGAAGCTCCTGAGATTATTGTACGTAATGAAAAACGTATGTTACAAGAGTCTGTGGATGCTTTATTTGATAATGGCCGTCGTGCAAACGCAGTTAAAGGTGCAAATAAACGCCCTTTAAAATCTTTAAGTGAAATTATTAAAGGAAAACAAGGACGTTTCCGTCAAAACCTTCTTGGAAAACGTGTTGACTTCTCTGGCCGTTCTGTCATTGTTGTTGGACCATCTTTAAGAATGGATGAGTGTGGACTTCCTAAAAAAATGGCTTTAGAACTTTTTAAACCACATTTGATTGCAAAACTAGAAGATAAAGGCTATGCAACAACGGTAAAAGCTGCTAAAAAAATGATAGAAGAGAAGACAAATGAAGTTTGGGAATGTCTTGATGAGATAGTTGACGGATACCCAATTATGCTTAACCGTGCGCCAACATTACATAAACTCTCGATCCAAGCGTTTCACCCTAAATTGATTGATGGAAAAGCGATACAGTTACATCCTTTAGTATGTGCTGCGTTTAATGCCGACTTTGATGGGGATCAAATGGCTGTTCACGTGCCATTATCATCAGAAGCTATTGCTGAAGCAAAAGTTTTAATGCTCGCGTCAATGAACATTTTACTTCCTGCATCTGGAAAAGCAATTGCAACACCATCACAAGATATGGTCCTTGGTCTTTACTATATTTCATTAGAAAAAAATGGGGTAAAAGGAAGTAATAAACTTTTTGCTAATGTTGATGAAATTAGAATTGCATTAGAACACAAAGCACTTGATATTCATGCAAAAGTAAGAACACGTATAGATGGACGAATAATCCATACAACTGCAGGGCGTCTTTTAATTAAAGCGATTTTACCAGACTTTGTACCTTCAGAACTTTGGAACAGAGTTATGAAGAAAAAAGTAATTAATGAGATAGTTGATTATGTACAAAAACATGGTGGTATTGGTGTTACTGCTTCATTTTTGGACAGATTGAAAAACTTAGGTTTCAAACATGCGACAGAGGCTGGTGTTTCTATTTCAGCTGATGATATTCGTGTACCTGAAATGAAAGCAGGAAAAATTGCTGAGAGTAAAGCAAGAGTTATTGAAATTCAAAAACAGTTTGAAGCAGGTCTTTTAACAGAACAAGAACGTTACAATAAAATTATTGATGTCTGGACAGATACAAATAATACTCTTGCCGCAGAGATGATGACTTTGGTACAGACTGACAAAGATGGTTTTAACTCTATCCATATGATGGCTGATTCTGGAGCACGTGGTTCGGCTGCACAAATCCGTCAACTTGCGGGTATGCGTGGTCTTATGGCAAAACCTAATGGTGAAATTATTGAAACACCTATTACATCGAACTTTAAAGAAGGTCTTAACGTAATAGAATACTTTATTTCAACACACGGTGCGCGTAAAGGTCTTGCCGATACAGCACTTAAAACTGCAAATGCAGGGTACTTAACGCGTAAGCTTGTTGACGTTGCGCAAAATGTAAAAATTGTTGAACATGATTGTCATACACATGAGGGAATTGAAATTTCAGATATATCTGACCAAAATACTCTTATTGAATCTCTTGAAGACCGTCTTAATGGACGTGTACTTGCTGATGATGTTATTGATCCTATTTCAAATGAAATACTCTATGCTGAGGGAACACTTTTAGATGAAGTTTCTGCAAAAGTTATAGCTGAAGCTGGTATTAAATCAGCTGTGATCAGAACACCGACAACATGTAAAAGTGAAAATGGAATTTGTGCACTTTGTTATGGTGTGAACCTTGCTACAGGGCATATTGTACGTGCTGGTGAGGCTGTTGGTATTGTTGCTGCACAATCAATTGGTGAGCCTGGAACACAGCTTACACTACGTACCTTCCACGTTGGGGGAACAGCAAGTTCTACTGCACAAGAGAGACAAGTTGTTGCTGAGAAAGAAGGTTTTATCCGTTACTACAACTTAAGAACGTATAAAAACAAAGAGGGAAAAAATATAGTTGCAAACAGAAGAAATGCAGCTGTATTACTTGTTGAACCAAAACTAAAAGCACCGTTTGCAGGTACAGTAGAGATTCAAACTATTCATGATGAAGTGATCATTAGCATAAGTTCTGAGAGTGATACTGTACGTTATTCATTACGTAAAAATGAAATTGCAAAACCAAATGAGCTTGCAGGTGTAAGTGGACAAATTGAAGGCAAATACTATTTCCCACATAAAAGCGGTGAAAAGGTTGAAGCTCTTGATTCTATTGTTGAAACAATTAAAGATGCATGGAATGTACCTTCACGTATTCCATATGCATCAGAATTACTTGTTGATGATGGTGCTCCAGTTACGAAAAAACTTCTTGCAAAAGAAGAGGGTACTGTAAAATACTTCTTACTTAAAGGTGATTACTTAGAAAGATTTGAAGGTATTAAAGCGGGATATGAAGTAGTAGAAAAAGGACTTTTTGCTACTGTTGTTGATGCAAATAATCGTGAGGCAGTTCGTCATTATATTGCACGTGGATCTGTTATTGTAACAAATGATGATGAAAAAGTTGAAGGTGATAGTGTTATTGCTAAACCATCTTCTGATGAGTCTGTAGTTATAGCAGAATGGGATCCATATTCTAATCCTATTATATCTGAAGCAAATGGTGTGGTAAAATTTGAAGATATTATTGTTGGAACAACAGCAAGTGAACAACTTGATGAGCTCACTGGTAAAACGCGTCTTATGATTAATGATCATATCTCAAATGAGTATAAACCTGCTATCGTTTTAGCTACAGAAGATGGTGAAGTCTTGCGTTATGCGATTGAGCCAAAATCATCTGTATATGTTGCAGATGGTGCGGAAGTGAAAATTGCTGATATTCTTGCAAAAACACCAAAAGCACTACAAAAATCATCAGATATTACTGGGGGTCTTCCACGTGTATCTGAACTCTTTGAAGGTCGTCGTCCTAAAGCAACTGCACTCATCTCTGAAATAGATGGTTTTGTAAGTTTTGGAAAACCTTTACGTGGTAAAGTTCGTATTATTGTAAGTAATAATGATAATGGAATTGTAAAAGAATATTTTGTAGATAAATCTCATGAACCGGTTGTTGCACCTGGAGACTTTGTGCATGCAGGTGAAAGACTGACTACTGGTATCTTGTCTTCACATGAGCTATTAAGAATTATGGGTGTTAAAGCACTTTATAATTATCTTGTATCTGAAGTACAACAAGTATACCGTTCTCAAGGGGTTAATATTGCCGATAAACATATTGAAGTGATATTTACACAGATGTTACGTCAAGTTAAAATTGTCAAATCTGGTGATACTAAATTTATTGAAGGTGATTTGGTTTCAAAAGCAAAATTTGCTCAAGAAAATGAAAAAATCACAAGATTAGGTGGTCGTCCTGCGATTGCTGAACCTTTCTTAGTTGGTATTACACGTGCTGCAGTTTCTGCAGATAGTATTATTTCAGCTGCTTCATTCCAAGATACTACAAAAGTATTAACTGAAGCTGCTGTATCAGCTAAAGTTGATACCCTTGAAAATCTTAAAGAGAACGTTATTATTGGACGTACTATTCCAGTTGGTACTGGTATCTATAAAGATCAAAAAGCTATTTTTGACTATGAAGAAGAGTAATCTTCTTTGTAGCCACTTTATAAATTCTTCTTTCTATCCTCGCTAAAAATGATCATATATTAATATACACTTAAAATAAGCTAACTTTAAATAGAATTTTTGTATTATTCCGTGTCTATAACTCTCTCAATGAGAGTTACATTCTACTGGAAAAATTAAGTAAAAGGAATTGTATGCCTACAATCAATCAATTGATTCGTAAAGAGCGTAAAAGAGTAGTGAAAAAATCAAAATCAGCTGCACTAAACGCTTGTCCACAACGTCGTGGTGTTTGTACTCGTGTTTACACTACAACACCAAAAAAACCTAACTCGGCTTTAAGAAAAGTTGCAAAAGTTAGATTAACTTCAGGTTTTGAAGTAATTTCATATATCGGTGGTGAAGGTCATAACCTTCAAGAACACTCTATTGTACTTGTACGTGGAGGAAGGGTAAAAGATTTACCTGGTGTTAAGTATCATATTATCCGTGGTGCGCTTGATACTGCTGGTGTTGCAAATCGTATGGTTGCTCGTTCTAAATATGGAACAAAAAAGCCAAAAAAATAATTTAACGATTATTTTTTAAATAAATTCAAAATAGCTACAGGATTTACACTAAGTAATATTACGTAAATTTTGAGTAAATTTGAAAAAATTGAAGTAAGGAAAACAACAGATGAGAAGAAGAAAAGCTCCCGTTCGTGAAATAATGCCAGATCCAATTTATGGAAGCAAAGTTTTAACGAAATTTATAAACAAAATAATGTTAGATGGAAAGAAATCAACAGCTGAAAAAATCATTTACAGTGCAATGGATATCATTGGTTCACGTGGTGAAAAATCAGGGATTGAAACTTTCAATGAAGCTATTGAGAATGTTAAACCTATTATTGAGGTAAAAAGTCGCCGTGT
>CAYRVR010000070.1:0-9036 GCA_964427835.1 uncultured Sulfurimonas sp.
CCAAAAGATACAGATACTGCGTATGATTATTTTGTAAAAGACAATAAATTAGATGGTATTGCAAATGTGAAATATGATGATAATAGTGTTACAGGTGTAACAGAAGCAAATGTTTGGAAAGGTAAAGCTGGGTCTAACGCTCCTCTTGAAACTCCAGATAACTAATCTTTTATCTTCTTAAGACTAAGGCAGCTGCCTTGGTCTTTCTTCTCCCCTCTTTTTTAAAATGTTTCCAAATTGTTACTTATTAGTAATACAAAAGTAATCTACTTTTTCTATTATTCCACAATCTTAAATTATATGGGGAACTTATGTCCAAAATAACAGTAAGTATTACGCTTTCACTGCTTTTAGGTGCTACAACACTTATGGCAAACAGTGATAATATGGCAGAGTCTTTGATGAAGCTTCGTGCACAAGTTGAACAACTCGATGCAAAAATCAGTGATGAAAAAGATGCATATAAAGCACAGATGCGTTCACTGAGTATGCAAAAAAGTGAGCTTGAAGGTACTATCTCTCGTCAAGAATTAAAAATCAAACAGCTCCAAAAAGAGCTCGCAGATGTTCAGAGTAAAATAAAAAAAGCAGGGAAAAACTCCCAGGGTATCAAGCCTATAGTTTTAGAAGCAGCTGATCAACTCATAGCGATGATGAAGCGTTCTATTCCTTTTAAAACACATGACAGAATTGCTGCTGTTGAAGAGATTAAAACACAGCTGAACAGCTCTTTAATCACCCCACAAAAAGCACTCTCTATGCTCTATAACTCATATGCAGATGAGATGCGTATGACAAAAGAGAATGGTATTTTTAAACAAACAATTACACTTGATGGTGAAGAGAAACTTGTGGAAGTTGCTCGTGTTGGAACTGTTATGATGTTCTTTAAAACGCCAGATGATGTTGTAGGCTATGTTACAAAAGCAGGAAATGGTTGGGATTACAAGCAAGAACTCAATAAAGAGAAACAAGATGAGATTCTCGCTCTTTTTGATGCTTTCAAAAAACAGATTCGTACAGGGTACTTTACTCTTCCAAATGCATTAATAACAAGTGAGGCAAAATAATGAAAAAAATAATAGTAGCACTTTTACTTCTCTCTATTTCTCTCTTTGCTGCAAACAACCTAGAAGAGGCGTATGCAAAGGAGTTTGCATTTTTAAAAGCACAAAAAGAGATGTTAAAACAGCGTGTTGATGCAGTACAACGCTCAAACGCAGCGAAACTAGCACAGGCGAAAAAAGATATTGAAAACCTTCAATCAAAAGTACTTTTAAAAGAGAGTATGTCGCAAAATTTAAGTGACAAGCTCTTTAAAGCACAACAAAATTTAGAATCTGTAAATGATGATACATCACTTATAGAGGCTGTGGTATCTCAAGGTGTATCAACGCTTAAACCTTATGGCATCACTGTTAAAGTACAAAAAGAGAATTATCCGGCAACACTACGTGAAATCTTTACAAAAACATTAGCTTTAACAAAAAAACTCTCTTCTGTATATAGCCAAGAGGGTTCTTTTTATCTTAAAGATGGTTCTTTGGAAAAAGGAGAACTCATTAAAATAGGAAATATCGCTACATACGGTGTTTCAGATAAAGCAGCAGGTGCACTTGTGCCAGCAGGTGATAATAAATTTAAACTTTGGGGTGATGAACTCTCTGCAGCGACAGCAAAAGCATTAGCTTCCAAACAAGCTGTAGATACTTTACATATTTTTATTTATGAAAACAGTACAAAAGAGATAGCAGATAAAGAGTCAAAAACAGTTCTCGACATTATTGATTCAGCAGGCATTATTGGTTGGGTTATCGTTGTACTTGGTGCACTTGGTGTTCTTTTCTTGTTAATGAGAGTGCTCTATTTACTCTCTAGTGGTGGTGATAAATCACTTCCGGAGAGAACACTTCATATCTTGTTAGATGAGTCTCCACAAGCGGCTTTAGAGTTTTTAAAATCGAAAAAAGGCTCAACTGCGAGAGTCTTAAAAGCAACTGTGAGAAATATAGATAGAGATAGAGAGCATATTGAAGACATCATAATGGAAGCGATTATGCATGAGAGTACACGCCTCGATAAACTCAGCTCTGTCATTTTGGTTATAGCAGCTGTTGCGCCACTTTTAGGACTTCTTGGAACAGTTACAGGGATGATTGCTACTTTTGACATTATTACCGAGTTTGGTACGGGTGATCCAAAACTTCTCTCTGGTGGTATTTCAATAGCACTTGTAACAACTGAACTTGGCCTTATTGTTGCCATTCCACTTTTACTTGGTGGAAACCTGCTCAATAGCTGGGCTGAGAGCATTAAAGATGCTATGGAACACTCAGCGCTTCATATTGTTAATGAGTATAACAAGCAAAAATAATGGATGCCTTGATTACGCTTTTTAAGCAATTTTTAGTCTATATGCAGAGTGGAGGCCTTGTGATGTGGCCTCTGTTTATTTTAGTGCTTATCTTATGGTATGGACTCGGCTATAGGTACCACACCATCCAAAGAGGTACAAAAAAGAGTGTGCGTGTTTTAATACGCAAATTTGCAACTGGCAAAAGAGTAAAACCGCGAGGAATGATTGATAGTGCTGTGGTAGATGGCTTGAAAATCTATAATGAAATTAAAGACTCTAAGTTTAAGAGAAAATTGTTAGAAGATAGGTTTTATACCTATAAAAAAGAGCTTGGTAAATATAAAAAGCTAGTGCAAACTGTGGTTGTTGTAGCTCCTTTAATTGGTCTTTTGGGAACAGTTATTGGAATGATTGAGACTTTTGATTCTCTTGCATCAATGAGTCTTTTTTCTCAAAGTGGTGGGATTGCCGGTGGTATTTCACAAGCACTTTTTACAACACAGCTTGGGCTTGTTGTAGCAGTACCAGGTTTAGTGATAGGGCGAATCCTAGATAAAAAAGCTGCAAATATGGAACTGGATTTGGAACAAATTACAGACATTTTATGCACGGAAGGAAATTTAAATGAGATTTAGAAGAAAAAAAGATGAGATCAGCGATGTAGATATGTCACCACTTATTGATATGGTGTTCATTCTTTTAATCTTTTTCATGGTGAGCTCAACGTTTACTAAAGATATGAAACTAGATTTAGAGCGTCCGGGTGCATCTTCTGCAAGTCGTGCATCGAGTAAAGTCATACGGGTTTATATTGACAACCAAGCACAGGTATATGTCGATAACCAACCCATAAAAATGTGGGCTGTACAGAGTAAATTACGTGACATGATGCGTACTTCTACAAACAAGTCTGTGTTGGTAATTACTGATGACACAATTCCTGTAGAAAAACTTATAGAATTGGTCGATCAGTGTAGGCTCTCTGGTGCTAAAGATGTCGCAGTTGCTACAAATAAAGAGGTAGGTTGATTGTGAGTAACAACTCAATACTTAAACAGATAAAGGCTGTTTTATGGTCGCTATTTGGTCTCTTTTTTGTTTTTATTGTAGTGATTGAAATGAATGAAGATGGGATGCTTCCAAAAAAAGAGAAAACTACAACGCCTATGAACTTTGAAGTACAAAAAGTAGTCAAGCATAAGCCAAAACCAAAACCAAAGCCAAAGCCAAAAAAGAGCAAACCAAAAGCACATAGAGCTGCTCCAACACCGAATTTGGGTTCTAATCTTAGTGGTATAGATACAGGTCTTGAGTCATTTATGGGAGCGGATACTAACATGGATGATTCACTTCTTGGCAATGTGGGTAAAGATGTTGTTATGAGTGAAGGAAGTGTTGATAAAGCGCCATCTCCAATGCAGCGTAGTGCAATGGAGTACCCTAAAAAAGCCAAAAAGATGGGTATAAAAGGGTATGTCCTTTTAAATCTTTTAATAGATGCACAGGGGAATGTCAAAAAGGTCAAAGTGCTTGAGAGTGAACCCGCAGGCGTCTTTGATGATGTTGCAGTCGCTGGTGTAAAAAACTGGAAATTCTCACCTGGTGAGTACAAAGGTAAAGCCGTAAAAGTTTGGGCGAAACAAAAAATCAGATTTGATTTTCAATAAGAGATAATAATGAAAATATTTGTAATACTACTACTAACACTTTTTTTGAATGTCGCTGCGTTTAGCAGTGAGAAGAAGTCAAAAGATGATATCGACTATGTCTCTTTAGCGACTATTTTACTCAAAGATGGTTACTACTCTCGTGCAAATGATGCACTCAATAATGTAAATCTTGAAGATGAAAATGTTGATAAGGCGCAGTTTTATACACTCAAAGGCTTAGTAAGTGCAAAACTGAGCCAGTATAAAGCTTCTAATGACTATTTTTATAAAGCAATAGCAGCAGGACAGACGCAAAAGAGTATTTATGTCTATATAGCAAAAAATAGTTTTAAACTTCAAGATTATAAGCAGGTGATTTCAGCTCTGGAGAATGCACCGAAGCTTGTCAAAGAGAAGCCGCAATTAATGGCACTCAAAGCCGAAGCATACTATAGACTTAAAGAGTATAACAAGGCATTAACAACACTTGCAGATGTGATGAAACTCCATCCAAAATATTATGATGCCTATAGACAGAGATTTGTCTATTTGGTCTCTTTGGGACTCTACCAAAGTGCACTCGAGGATGCGAAGGTCTATTTGAAAAATGCGAAGGCAAATGAAAAAGTAACACTCTCTTTTATTAATGCACTGCGACAGGCTAAAGAGACAAATAAGGCTATTGAACTAGCAGAAAAAGCACATGCAATGTACCCAAATAGTGCCAAAGTAACTGTGATGCTCGCAACGCTCTATATAGATAAAGATATGATCCATGCAGCGGCTGATCTTTTTGGTGAGGCATCTTTACAAGATAGTAAATACATTAAAGATTCAGCAGAGATGTTTCGACGTGCAAAAGAATACGTCCGTGCACTCTATAAAAATTCCCAAATACTTGACCCCAAAGAGAAGTACAAACAAAAGATTGCAATTTACTTGGAATTTGGAGATTATGAGCGTGTTGCAGCAACAGAACAGGCTCTTAAAAGAAATGGACTGCTGAAAGATCAAAATATTCTCTATGCACTTGCGTATGCTTTTTATAAAATTGGTGAATTTGATAAAAGTGAAGCCTACTTGAAAAAAATCACCCGTGGGGATCTCTTTCAAAAAGCAGTGGAGTTACGAAAAAATATGAACAAATGTAAAAATAATCATTGGGAGTGTAGTTTATGAGATATTTATTAGTAGCACTACTCTTTATAACTTCTGTATATGCCGCGGGTATGGGTTCTTTGTCGGTAATCATTTTAAAAAATGGTGTTCCTCTTGCAAAGCAACAGTTGGCTATTTATCCTTTGGTGGATGCTAAAAATAAACAAATTTCTTTAGATAAAGCGAAGAAAATTGTTGCGAGCACTGATGAAGATGGTTACTTTTTTTCAAAAGTTCCTGCTGGAAATTATCAGATTCAGCTTGTTGCAAAAAAAGATGCCAAACCACTTGCCTTTGTACGAAAAAATGTAGTTGTCGCAGCAAATAAAGAGTCACAAGTAATCGTTTCTCTTAAAAAAGACAATACCACTGCGTTTATAGATACAGAGGCTCCAGCAGTAGCCTTAGCCTCTGCAACAGATACAAATAAAACGGTGCAAATGGGAACCGTGCTTTTAAATCTACTCTCATCTGAAAATAAAAAGAAGATAGCAAACGCAGCGATTTATGTAAAAGGGCTTCCAATTGAAGCTAAAAGTAATAAAAATGGTTTTGCCCAGTTGCATCTTCCTGTTGGAGAGCGTACTATTTCTATTATTCATCCTGATTTTAGTGCACAAACCATTAAAGTAAAAGTAGTGGCTAAAGAGGATGTAACGAAATATGTTGAACTCTCTCCTGCAGCTATGGAGCTTGCTGAGTTTGTTGTTTTAGCTCCTCATGTAGAAGGAAGTGTTGCTGCTGTTATGATGCAAGAGCGAAAAAGTGATGCTGTTGGAAATGTTTTAGGAAGTGAGCAGTTTGGTAAAAGTGGAGACAGTAGTGTTGCTTCTGCTCTTAAACGTGTGAGTGGTATTACCATAGTCGGTGGAAAGTATGTCTATGTTCGTGGTTTAGGTGACAGATACTCAACTGTAATGTTAAATAATTTACATATTCCATCGCCAGAGCCAACAAAAAGGGTTGTTCCTTTAGATATTTTTCCAACTTCAGTTGTTGAGAGTATTACCATTCAAAAATCTTACACTGCAGATCTTCCGGCATCCTTTGGAGGGGGAACTGTTTTAATAAAAAGTAAAGATATTCCTAAAGATAATGATGGCTATGCTTCTTTGGGATTAGAGCTACTTGCAAACAGTGCAACAGGAAAAAAAGGCACAACAAACAGTGATAACTCTATACCTTTGCCATCGAGCGTTTTAAGTGGTGGAAATCTAGTAAGTGGAAGAGGTGTTACAAATGATGTGATAGATGCGAGAACTTTAAATCATCAAAGCGTTACACTCAATCCTGGGATGAAGCTAGAGCTCTCAGGGGGAAAAAGTTTTGCAATTACAGATGATGTAAGTGTTGGTGCTTCAGCAACACTTTTTTATAAACATACAGAAGATAATGATCAAGTTGAGTATAATAAATATTTTTATTCTTTAAGTGCAGGAAAAATTTTTCATGATAATACAACGCATACTGATATTACAACACTTGCTACAGATATTGGTGGTATGGTCAATGTAGGAGTAAATTATTTTGATAATAACATCAAATATACATATTTTGATACAACAAAGAAAACAAATAGAACGACATTGGCCTCAATAGACTATACTGGTGATACCGATGATAGAGAAAAAACATACTATGAATATGTTGAAAAAGAACTCTCAACAAGTCAGTTGAGTGGAAAAAATGACATTAAATTCTCTAATACGACGGAGGGATATTTTGATAATCTAGTAATTGACTGGGCGTGGGAGAGTGCTAAAGCAACAAGAGATGAGCCAGGAACAGTAGAATATAACTATCTGCATCAAACATCAGGATTGAATTGGGATAGAAAAAACTGGTACTACTACTTTATGCTTGATGACAAGGTAGATAATTATAGAGCAGATTTTTCACTTCCATTTACTTTTAATGACAATGATAACTACACAAAAGCGGGTGTGTTTGTCTATAGTAAAACACGTGATTTTGATAGTAGACGTTTTAAAATGCGTAGTACACTTTATAAAGATATGCCTGAAGATATGGATACAATCTATAAAAAATACCGTAATGATTTGGATTTTTCAGCTTCATATAGAGATACTGATTCTTACCATGCAACACAAGATGTGACTGCGTTTTATATAAAACAGCTTCTCTCTGTAACGCATGATTTTGACATTATTGCCTCTGCAAGACAAGAAGAGTCTACGCAGCAACTCACAGATGCAGCAGCAGCGTATGCCCCGTTGACAACATCTGATCTTTTTCCTAGTTTAGGGATGACGTATAGATTTGACAGTGATGCTATGCAGTTACGTTTTTCTTATGCACAGAGTATTAGTAGACCTGACTTTAGAGAGTTTAGTAATTCACGTTATAAAGATCCTGTAACGGAAAACATTGTTTTTGGAAATCCTGATTTAAAAGCAACTTACATAACACACTTAGATTTGAAATATGAATGGTATCTCTCAAGTGATGAGGTTTTTTCTTTTGCTCTTTTTAGTAAAGAGTTTAAAAATCCTATTGAAAAAGTGATAAAATTGGATGATTCTCAAGATAATATTTTCCAAGAGACATACCAAAATGCAGATTCTGCAACAAGTTATGGTGCTGAGATGGACTTGAGAAAACGGTTTGGTTTTATTGATAAAAGTTTAGATAGCCTGCTTTTTGCAACAAATATAGCGCTTATTGAGTCAAATATTAAACTCAATTCTGACCCAAATAATGTCTTTACAAGCAGACTTACATCAAAAGAGAGAGCAATGCAGGGACAATCACCTTATGTTGTAAACTTTACGCTTGGTTATGATAATACAGATACATCCAATAGTGCACTTTTCCTTTTTAATCAAATTGGACGACGGATTGTCTCTCTTGGAACAGACAATAATAAAGATACCTACGAAGAGCCATTCGCAAAGCTTGATTTTGTTACAAAATGGAGATTAAATGAGAAAAAAGAGCATGATCTTTTTGAATACTCTCTTCGCTTTAAGGCAGAAAATCTGCTTGATAGTGAGAAAAAATTTATGCAAGGAAGCAATACCGTCAGATCGGTAAAACCTGGAAGATACTACTCTTTAAAACTCAATATCAAATACTAACACTGCGTTTAGCAGATGTTAGTCTGACTACACTAGAATAAAACTTATCTAAGTTCACTTAGAAATTTCAAAGAATTAAGAAACTTTTTATCATAAAATATGGTACTATTACTAAAGTTATGAAGTTAAAAATTAAAATGTGGATGAAATTATGAGTATTAAAATACGAAACGCAGAGCCTGCTGATGCCTCTTTTTTAGCAGAGATGATACTACAAAGTACAAGAGCAGGCAAGAAGCGTGGGTTGTTTGATCTTTTGTTTGATGGAAATGATGAAAGTAAACTCATAGAGATGCTTTCTCAATTAACGCTTACAGAAGCAAAAAGCCACTGTAATTATCGGAATTTTTTAATAGCAGAAATAGATGCTAAAAGAGTAGGAACACTCTGCAGCTATGAGCCACGAATCTCTACCAAAGAGACATTTATAAAGGCACTTGAAGAGATAGGCTGTACAAAAGATGTTGAAGCAACATTGGATGTAGTTTACAGTTGTAGTTTTGAACAACATAGAAGCACGCTTATGTTTGATTTTATGGAAGAGGTCGAAGATGTTGTTGATGTTGGTGTTTTAAAGGCGTTGATGCAAAAGAGTCTTTTAACTGCACGTTTAAAGGGCTATAGAGTGGCTCAGACAATTATTGAAATTGGTTCACTTGAAGCAGAACTTTTTTATAAAACATTAGGTTTTTCAAAAACAGATGAAGTTTTATGTGAAGAGTACAAAGAAATTTTTGGACGACCTGGACTTATGCTTATGTCAATGGAATTTTAA
>CAYRVR010000071.1:0-3032 GCA_964427835.1 uncultured Sulfurimonas sp.
CGTACACATAATCGTATTAATGAAAATTTATGTGGAGAAATTCATAAATTAGAAGATGGCTATGTTGAAGTACGTTTAACAACCATACAAGATATGCTGGCCGATGATGTTGGGCTCATTCATGGTGGTTTTATTTTTGGGGCAGCGGACTATGCGGCAATGCTTGCCGTTAATGAACGAAATGTTGTACTTGTTGCAAGTGATTGCCAGTTTCTCTCACCTGTTAAACTGCATGATGAGGTAAATGTTATAGCCCGTGTACGTCATAAAGAGGGGCGTAAACGCAACGTTCATGTAGAAGCTTTTGTTTTAGACATTAAAGTTTTTGAAGGAGAATTTAAAACTGTTATTACAGAAAAGCATGTTTTAAAATTAAAACTTTTAGATGAAGAAGAGGAGGCAAGTGGTACACCTCAAGAAGAGGAGTAAATTACTTTCTTGCCGTGAGTAAAAAGACACCAAAATCACGATGTGGTTTGTTAATGGTGTTAATGTTTTTTATGCTAATTTCTTTAAAGCCACTTTTAGCAACGATCTCACGCAACTCTTTTTCATCGAATCCAAAATGGTGTACGCCTGTGTTGTCTGAGTGAAAAGTTCCATCTTCACTCTCTAAATCTGCCAAAGCAATAAAGCCACCCTCTTTAATATTTTTATAAATGGTGCTAAAAAATGCCTCTAAATCTGCAACATGATGGAGTGTCATAGAGCTGACAACACCGTCAAATTGTTGCGTGAGAGGTTTTGCAATGATGTCTTGCTCTATGGGAACAATAGAGAGTGCGTCAGAGTTTTTCTCTTTAAGTTTTGCTAACATTCCAGCAGAGGTATCAACACCGTAAACCTGTTTTACTTTTTTAGCTATCTCAAACCCAAGTAGTCCCGTTCCCACTCCAAAATCTAAAATCTCCATCTCTTGCGTAAGCTTTATCTTAGCTTCAATAGCCTCTGCTATCTTTTTTGCACCATTGACACGAATGTCACCGCTATCCCAATTTTTTGCTTTTGTATCAAAACTGCTCATTATAATTGCCTTATCCAATAATCACTGTATTGTTGTTCTTGTTGTATGGTTGTTGCGTTTCCATGACCGGGGTGGAGTGTTTTGTCATAAGGAATTTTTTTAAATTTTTCTAATGATTTTTTCATATCTGCAGGACTTGAATATGGAAAATCTGTCCGTCCAATGCTTCGCTCAAAGATGAAATCTCCACTAAAAATGGCATCGTCAAACTCTATCATAGAGCACCCCGGACAGTGTCCTGGAAAATGAAGAAACTTTACTTTCACGCCATCAAAGTCAAACTCCTCATCCGGTTCTACGGCAACATCAGGAGTAGAGGGTGGCAGGTCTGGCATCCATGAACTCTCACTTAAAAGCATCACATCACCTTTAGGCGTGTAGAGTTTAATGCCTAAATCTTTTTGAAGTTCTGCATTACTCCACACATGGTCAAAATGCCCGTGTGTATTGAGAATGGCTACTGGATTTGTGACATTTGCTTTTACCCACGCAGTCGCACCCACACCAGGATCTATGATAAAATCTTTTCCATCAACGCTAGCAATGTAACAGTTTGTCTGGTACGCTCCCATCGGTTGTTTTTTTATCTGCATATAATCTCTTTTTTAGATGGATTATAGCATTATTTGATTATGAATTTTTATAAAGAATTAGAGTTAATTTTAGAAGCAAAAACTCCCAAAGCAAAAATTGAACAGTTTTATGATTTTTATGAGAGCTATAAAAAGGGTATGGTTGAGAAAAATGAAGATTTTAGACCAAAGGAGTTTACTACACCTTCATACAGTGAGATATGCACCATAGTTCCTCCTCAAGATGTACCTAAACGCAGTAATCTTACAACAAAAGAGGGTGCTATAAATCTACTTCACGCAGTGGCACATATTGAGTATTCGGCTATTGATTTAGCCCTTGATGCGGCATATAGATTTCAAAATCTGCCAAAAAAATATTATGAGGATTGGTTAGCGGTGGCAGATGATGAAATTCGTCATTTTTTAATGCTTGAAAAGCTCTTGCGTGAGCTTGGTGCAGAGTATGGGGATGTGGAGGTGCATAATGCTCTTTTTGAAGCGAGTCAAAAGACACAGACTTTTTTAGAACGCATGGCAGTTGTTCCGCGTTACCTAGAAGCTAATGGTCTTGATGCAACACCGATGATACTCAAAAAGCTTAAAAAACTACCCAAAAATGAGATGATAGAAAAAATCATAGCAACATTAGAGGTGATTTTAGCCGAAGAGGTTGATCATGTAAGAAAGGGTGATATCTGGTTTAAAGAGGCTTGCGTGAGAGCACAAAAAGATGAAAGTATCTATTTTGAAATCATTGCAAAATACTATCCACGAGGCTTTTTACGACCAAATGATTTAAACATTGAAGCTCGAAAAGAGGCTGGTTTTAGCTGCAAGGAACTCAAAGTGATGGCAAAGAGAGAAGTTTGTTAAGCCTCTTTCATAAAAGAGCTTACGTCAGAGTATTTATCTCGTACTTCTAAAAATTCATCAAGATGTTCAAAAAATATGTCGATGAGTTTAGGATCAAAGTGTTTTCCTCTCTCTTCGCGTAAGAGAGCAAAGATTTTTTCATCTGGCCACGCTTTTTTGTAACATCGCTCACTTCCAAGTGCATCAAAGACATCTGCTACAGCAGTGATACGTCCGTAAATGTGGATATCCTCACCACTTAAACCACGAGGGTAACCTGTTCCATCATATTTTTCATGGTGTTCATGGGCAATAATGGCCGCAGTTTTTAAAAGAGTTCTTTGTGAATTTTTGAATATCTCATAGCCTAAATCAGTATGCTTTTGCATAATAATCCACTCATCTTGTGTGAGTTTTCCTGGTTTGTTTAAAATAGAATCCGGTACACCAACTTTTCCAATATCGTGCATAGGAGAAGCAATAGTGATATTTTTTACCTCTTCATCAGAGAGTCCATAATGTTTTGCTAATATTTCTGAGTATGATGCAACCCTTTTTACATGAAAACCAGTCTCTTTGCT
>CAYRVR010000071.1:3132-8980 GCA_964427835.1 uncultured Sulfurimonas sp.
CATAAAGAGGCTTAGAAGTATGATTACTCCACATATAATGACAAGTTCACGTAGTGTTTTGTGGTGGATCCTCTCAACTGTATGGCGGATGTTTTGGAGTTTTCTGTGTTGCAATTTTGCATACTGCGTTATTATGTAAGTGGTGTTTTGAAACCATTTATGTGGATTTATGGCATGTGCGAGATGATTTTGATTTACAAGTATCTGCTGAATTTTGTCTTGTACCCAGAGATACTCTTGTGTTTTTTCTATTGTGTGGAATTGTTTTATCTCTTTTGGAGTTGCAATTGTAAAATAACGGTCTCTTGCAATATTATACTGCCCTTTTGCCCTTGTTGCCATCAGTAAAAGGAGCTTCTCTTGTTTTATATTTGGATTGGACAGAAGTGCACTGATGATACCCCGTATCTCTCCACAGCTCTCTTTCATGACAACTAAACTTGTATAGGTGTTGAATAGATGCCGTATTTTTGGTGTTTTTAGTTTATCTACACGGGTAATATACTCTTTTTGGACATTTAAAATATAACGTGTATAGGATTGAAAAAGGGCGTAAGGAGTAATTGTGAAGTTATCTATATCTTTGCGAAGTTTTTCTAAATTATGCTTTGTTTGACTATCAATTGTATTATTTTTTTCACGCTGTTGTTGGAGTTCTTTTAAAAATTTTTTCCCTTTACTTGCAAGAAAGGCACTACTATAACCCCGTTCTTTTTGCAAGTTTGTTAAGAGTGTTGAAATCTTTTGAATTTGAGTTACTTTCTGCTTTGTTTCTTTTAAGTTTTGTAGTGATTGGTAGTACTCACGAACAATAATAATAGACGCGAAAAAAATCACGATAAGAGGTAAGGCTACTAACAATTTTAATCTGTTAACAAGTGTTGTTGAATCTATTTTTTATCCTTCCTACAACGATTGTCGCATTTTATCTTCTTTATTATGAAGAAAATCTAAAATATTCCTTTGTTACCAAAATAAGATATAATTTGCATTATTAATAAATTTTAAAGGTTTAATATATATTATGGAGAAATATTCACAAATAACTGACTACCTTGTCAAATTTTTAGAAAATGAAGTACACAAGACAGGAATACGAAATGTTGTAGTTGGTTTAAGTGGTGGGCTAGATTCTGCTGTTGTTGCAGTGTTGGCTAAAAAGGCCTTTGGTGATGATTTGCTTTGCGTAAAGATGCCTTCGCAATACTCTTCACAGAGTTCTTTAGATGATGCCGATGCTCTGTGTAGAGATTTCTCTTTACGTAATATAACATCGAGCATTGCACCAATGTTAGAAGCCTATGAGGAGATGAATCCTGATTTAGATAACTTGCGCAAGGGAAATTTTTCTTCCCGTATGCGCATGGCGACTCTTTTTGATATTTCGGCACGAGAAAATGCTCTTGTGCTAGGTACAAGTAATAAAAGTGAACTTATGCTGGGATATGGAACACTGTATGGAGATTTGGCTTCGGCACTCAATCCTATAGGCGATTTGTACAAAAGTGAAGTTTTTGAATTAGCGGAGTATTTGGATGTGACACCAAGCATTATAAATAAGCCACCT
The DNA here is from genome assembly GCA_964427835.1 of uncultured Sulfurimonas sp. GTDB lineage: Bacteria > Campylobacterota > Campylobacteria > Campylobacterales > Sulfurimonadaceae > Sulfurimonas. Next base: position 4,700 of record CAYRVR010000071.1, read on the forward strand.
TCTGCTGATTTGTGGGATGGTCAGAGTGATGAAGCTGATTTGGGTTATACCTATAGTGAGCTTGACTATGCAATGAAATTATATGTTGATAAGAGACTCTCACGTGAAGAGGTTTTACAACATGGTGTAGAAGAAAAGATGTTAGATATGATAATAGGGCGTATATTTAGAAATCATTTTAAGCGAAAAATGCCTGTTATAGCGAAACTTACATCAAGAACGCTCAACCATGATTTTAACTATCCAAGAGATATTACTTTATAAAGGAAAAAAGATGAAAGAATTAAAAATACCATTTAGTAAATATGAAAGTTCACGTCAGGCACACTCGAACGTAAGTGATGCACTTGATGGTGATGATGTTGCTCAGGTTGAAAAGCTAGAGAGTGAATTTTGTGATTATGTAGGTTCCAAGTATGCACTTGCAACTTCACATGGGACTTCAGCCTTGCATCTTGCAATGCTTGCGTTTGACTTGAAACGTGGTGATAAAGTTATTTGTAGTGTCAATGCACATCCAAATGTTCCAGAAGTTGTGCGTCACTTTGATGCAGAGCCGATATTTATTGATATAGCAGAGGGAAGTTACAACATTGATTTAGATAAGTTAGAAAAATATCTTCAAGAGAATAAATCAAAAAAACTTAAAGCTGTTGTTTTAACCCATGTAGGTGGAATGAGTGTTGATTTAGAAAGGGTCTATGCAATGGCCAAAGAGTTTGGCATTAAAGTTGTCGAAGACGCAAGCGAGGCACTCGGTGCAACTTATAAGGGCAAAAAAATAGGTGCAACCGGTGCTGATATTGTCTGTTTTAATTTCTCGCCACACTTGAAAAAGAACATTTGTAATGGTGGTATGCTTGTAAGTGATGATGATGAAATCATGGAACGTGCACGTCTTTTGGCAAACCATGCAATGGTACGTAACGAAGATGCTCTTGAGTATATTTATGATGTTGTAGATATTGGAAATGATTACTCATTAAGCCAGCTAAACGCAGCCTATATCCGCGCTCAGGTTGCAGAACAAGATGCAACGATTAAAAGAAGACGTGAGATTGCACAAATATACTCAAAAGAACTTGCTGGTGTAGCTCATGTAAGTGTTCCAGAAGTAGAGAGTGAAGATAACTCATTTGCTCTATACATTATAAAAATAGATAAAAACCGTGACTCTTTTGCTGTGGCGCTGCGTGAAGAGGGCATAGGAACAGGACTCCACTACATTCCATTGCATCTTTTGAGTTACTATAAATCAAAATATGCTTTACGTGTGAATGATTTTCCTGTAGCACTGCGTACATTTCAGCAAATACTTTCACTTCCTATTTATGCAAGTATGAGTGATGATGATGTAAAAACTGTTGTAAAAGCAGTGAAAAAAATTGCAAAATCAAGAGTTTAAAAGAGCTTGAAAAGATCACTTGTTTTTTGGGTTGAAGCGTACTTCTACAACCCAAATCTCTTTCAAAAACTTCTTTCATTTGTACTTCTACCATTGAGTTGGCTCTACTGTTTTGTGATGTATGTACGTTTCAAGTCAAAAATACCACAGGATTTTGGTATAAAAATAGTAAGTGTTGGTAACCTTACAGTTGGAGGAAGTGGAAAGACTCCTTTAGTGACTGCGTTTGCAAATGCTTGTGAAAAACCTGCCATTATTCTTCGTGGATATGGACGTGAATCTCGTGGTATGGTTGTTGTAAAAAATGCTAAAAAAATACTCTGTGATGTTAAACGCAGCGGTGATGAAGCGATGATTTATGCAACAAAATTGCCAAATGCCATAGTTATAGTGAGTGAAGAGAGAAAAATTGCCATTGAAAAGGCTAAAGAGTTGGGCTGTGAAATTGTTTTTCTTGATGATGCCTACTCAAAGCATGATATTTTAAAAAGAGATATTCTTATAGATGTAGAAACAAAAAATAATTTCTGTCTGCCTTCAGGGCCGTATCGTGAACGCTTATGGAAGGGAAAAAAAGCTGTTGTTTTACATGAAAATGTAGATTTCTTTAGAGAGGTAAAACTAGTAAACGCAACGCCTCGTATGACACTTGTTACAGCCATAGCAAGACCACAAAGACTCAATGCATACCTCCCCGATGTTGTCAATAAACACTATTTTCCTGACCATTATAGTTTTACAAAAGAGGAGTTGGAGAGAATTTTGCAAGAAGATCAAGCTACATCACTTGTAGTAACTTTGAAAGATTATGTAAAAATACAATCTTTTGGACTGCCACTTTCACTCCTAGATTTGGAGGTAAAAGTGACACAAAGTGCTTTTAAAGCGTCTGTTTTGTAACGACCCTTTCATTAATGTAGCGTAGAAGAAATTCTACACTAAACGCAATAGCAAACGCAGCGATTAAATAATATGCAATTGCTGGCATTGTGCTATATGTTGAGTAAAGTGTCAGTGCTGCAACTCCAAACATACAAAGAATTGCCAAAATCACAAGAAAACGTTTTGCACCTGTCTCTTGTATGAGGTTAAGGTGAGCAATATGTGTAGTTCCTTGTACTATAAGCATTACAATGGCCGCGACTGTAGTAATTTGTGTAAGGTTGAAAAAGAGTATCATAGGAACAATTAAGAGTGCGCTGATAATGAGTCCTTCAAAAGAGTGATGTACATTGTACTCATAAATCTTTGGTAGATTTCCCTCTTTTGCCATAGTATAACCAATATCTGCTACAGCGTAAAGCGTTGCGTTTATGGCAGAGGCTGTTGCTAAAAGTGCAGTTGCTGCCATAATTTTAAAGCCCCAGATGCCAAAAATTGGTTTTGCTGCCTCAGCAAGTGCATAATCTTTTGTTTTTATAATCTCATCAAGAGGGAGATTTCCAAGCACTGCAATACTTGTAAGTATATAGAGTCCAGCAACAAGTAAAATCGCAATATACATTGCTTTAAGCATTGTCTTTTTTGGATTATCCATATCTTCTACTGTATTTGTAATGACACTAAATCCCTGATAGGCAAAAAATGTAATACCGATGGCAAATAACATTCCACTAATAGGTGGCATATCAGCAACACTGAGAAGTTTCGGTTGGATGGTAAAAAGGGCAGCAAAGGCAAAGACAACAAGTACGGCAAGCTTTATGATGACAATGATATTTTCTGATTTTGCAACTATGGATGCACCTACAAGGTTGATAATTGTAAAGAGAGCAACAATACCTACTGCGTAAATATTGATCCAAGTGGCATCACTATGTTGCATAAAGGTTGCGCTGTATGTACCAAATGATTTTGCGACTGCTGCAACGGCAATAAGCTGTGAAAAGTAAAACATAACACTCATGGAACCCGAGAAAATATTTTCACCAAATCCCTGCACGAGGTACTCGACAATACCACCTCGGGACTGATAACGTACAGCAAGCTTTGCAAGAGAATAACCACTCAAAAGAGCAATAATCCCACCGAACACAAAAGAGAGCCAGACAATATTCCCAGCCATCGATCCAGCCTGTCCTATGACGATAAAAATCCCAGCACCTACCATGGAACCGATGCCTAAAAAGACAGCACTCCAAACACCAAAAGCTTTTGTATTGTCCACTTTTTTTCCTTATTGGAGTTTTTTGAAGATTGAACCAGTAATGAGTAGGGCAAATCCATCAAAAAAGAGACTAAAACCAACAAGTAAACCTATAAGGTAAGTTGAAGTAAAAGGCCAACCAACAATAAATAAAATACCAATGAGCATAGAAAAAATAGCATTAATCAGCCACCATATCCATCCTTTTGCAGGACGCATACTCATAGCAAGTGAAAAACTTGCAAAGGAGTCCATAAAAAAGTAAATTGCTAAAAGTAAACCGACTGTACCTATACCTGTCATTGGATAAAAAATCATTAATAACCCAACACCAATAAGAATAATACTTTTGAGCCAACCAAGGTAATCACCTTTGTCACTCATATAGGTAAAATACCCAGCCATAAATCCACCAAATACCATAAGCCACGCTACAAAAGTAACTGTTGCTAAAGTCATAAATACCGGTTCAACAATACCGATAACACCTAAAATAATAAAAATAACACCTGCAATTTTTGAGTATTTACTAAATTTGTCAAATAAATTCTCATCTATGGGATATTTCCACATCATAAATCCTTTTTGTTTTGATGGAGTAAGTGTAACACTTTAGAGATAATATAAATGGAACTTTAATTGCATTTGCTAGATTATAAGTGCCTGGCAAGAATAAATGACATAATTTAATGAAGAGAGAAAATGCAAGATACAAGGCGAAAATCCGTAG
>CAYRVR010000072.1:0-8879 GCA_964427835.1 uncultured Sulfurimonas sp.
AAATTTGAGCGAACTCTGTTGTTGTAAAAGAGGTTCCCGAATGTTCCACTGCTGTTGGAATTCCCGCACATATTATAGAAAAAGGAAGATGTAAAGATCCATTTATGCACAACATGCTTCCAGATATCAATAAAGAGATGTTTGAATATATGCTCAAAAGGGTTGCTGTACTTGAACATATCCTTATGAAAGAGCATAAAGAGCTTCTTGACCAGGATTTAGAACTTGAACATATTTACGAATCATTCATAAATTCAATGAAAAGCTGATTTTCTCAAAATGGGCTTTGCTCATTATAGAGCGTAAAATTACATAAAAGCTAAAAAAAAGAGTTCCTCTAAACTTAGATATACAATACTTTTAGTATAATTTCCCTAATATTTTCACTTAAAGGGTTTTTATGCTGACAAACCGCATTAATACACTATCTGAATCAATCACAATCGCTGTATCTGCCTTAGCGCAAGAGTTAAAAGCACAAGGAAAAGATATATTAAGTTTTTCTGCAGGTGAGCCAGACTTTGACACACCGCAAGTTATAAAAGATGCGGGAATTGCTGCCATTAACAATGGTTTTACAAAATATACAGCAGTCGATGGAATCCCATCACTCAAAGAAGCCGTTGCAAACAAGCTCAAACGTGACAATGGTCTTGAATATGCACCTAATCAAATTATTGTAAACAATGGAGCAAAACACTCTCTTTTTAATCTTTTTTCGGCAACTATTGATAATGGTGATGAAGTAATCATTCCTGCACCATATTGGGTAACATATCCTGAATTGGTAAAGTACTGTGGTGGAACTCCTGTTGCCATCCATACAGAGGATGTCAATGGTTTTAAAATCACACCACAACAACTCCAAGATGCAATTACTCCAAAGACACGTATGCTTGTTTTAACAACTCCATCAAACCCAACAGGAGCAGTCTATTCCAAAGAAGAACTTACTGCACTTGCAGAAGTTTTAAAAGGAACTGATATTCTTGTTGCAAGTGATGAGATGTATGAAAAATTAACCTATGATGGCGAATTTACTTCAGCTGCATCCATCAGTGAAGATATGTTTCAACGTACTATCACTATAAATGGTCTTTCAAAATCAGTGGCAATGACAGGTTGGAGATTTGGTTATATGGCAGCTTATGATACAGAGCTAGTAAAAGCAACAAAAAAACTCCAGTCACAAAGTACATCAAACATCTGTTCTATTACACAATATGCTGCGATTGCAGGGCTTGATGGTTCAGCTGATGAAGATGTGGCAATGATGAAAAAAGAGTTTATAAAACGTCGTGATGAAGCAGTAAAACTTTTTAATGAAATTGATGGTCTTAGCGTTTTAAAACCAGATGGTGCTTTTTATCTGTTTGTAAATATCAAAGAGGTAAGTAATGATTCTCTTACATTTGCAAAAGAGCTTTTAGAGAGTAAAGGTGTCGCTGTCGTTCCGGGTGTAGGATTTGGTAGTGAAGGATATTTTCGATTTAGTTTTGCAACCGGGATGGCAACAATCCGTGAAGGTATCAAAAGAATTGATACCTTTGTTCAAGAGTTAAAAGGAAACTAACCTTTTAGCTCTTGTAAACCTTGTATAACTTCATCAAGGTTTTCAAGTGGAATATGTACTTTCCACTCAGGCTCGTCTGCATTTCCAGCAAGTGATATACCAATACTTGCAACAGTACCACTCCCTTTTCCATACGGCTCTTCAATTTTTGTTATCGAAATAACACCATTTTTTGTTCCATGTAATGCAATAGTCTTTGACATTCGTACTCCTTCTTGTATTTATTTAATGAGTTTAGCAAGTTTTGCCTGAAGTTTCAGCCATTGTCTGTGATCCATCAAAGGAAAACCTGCATATGTTTTACCAGGTTCTTTAATTGTATGTGTTACACCACTACGCGCTGCGAATGTAGAAAATGGTGCAATACTCAAATGTCCTGCTGCAGCAGCTTGACCACCCATCACCACATTTCTTCCAAGTGTTGTAGAACCTGCAAGTCCTGACTGTGAAACCATTACACTATATTCACCTACAATACAGTTATGCCCTATCTGTACAAGATTGTCTATACGAACACCTTTTTTAATGCGTGTTGTTCCAAACGCAGCGCGATCTATACTTGTATTACTTCCAATTTCAACATCATCTTCTATTACAACATTTCCATTTTGATAAATCTTTGTATGTTCACCCATATTATTTGTAGCAAAACCAAATCCATCCGAGCCAATCACACTGTTTGCATGAATAATACACTCATTTCCAATTTTACAATCTCTATAAACGGTAACGCTTGGGTATATAATCGTATTGTCACCAATCACTGCGTTTGCACCTATATAGACATGCGCAAGAATAGTACAATTCTCACCAATTATAGCGCCATGAGCAATTTCTGCCTTTGAAGAAACTTTTGTATTTTTTCCTATTTTTGGTGCAGGTAAATTGTCATCCTCAATTGCAGGTGCAAAGTATTTTGACAAAGTTGCCATTGCGTAATAAGGGTTTTCTACAACAAGTGCTACAGTGCCTTTAGGAACTGCATCTTTTTCTTTCTCAGTAACTAAAACTGCAGCTGCTTGTGTATCTTGTATATCTTTAATATATTTTGCATTAGAAACAAAAGATATTTCACTCGAAGTTGCATCTTTGAGTGCATTCATAGCGGTAATTTCTCGTTCTTGGCCTGAAAAATCCGTACCAATGATTGAGGCTATTTTACTAAGTTTCATACCCTATCTCTCTAGTGCAACAGCACCACTACGTACTATTTCTTTTGGATTGTAACGTTTGACTGCGTTTAAAAAATTGTCAACTCTTTTTGGTTCATCTGCAACCATAGCAATGACAACATTTTCTCCAACATTTACAATTTTTCCATTATATGCTTCACACATTGCGTTTATATCACTTAAATTTTCAGTAATAGGAAATTTCACAAGTGCCATCTCCTTTTCTACCATATCATCATGTTCATATACGCGAAGTACCGGAATAAGCTTATGGAGTTGCTTTGTAATTTGTTCAATCACACGAACAGAACCTGATGTTACAATCGTTAAACGAGAATATTTACTCTCAGGAATCGGTGCAACTGTTAAAGAGGTAATGTTATAGCCCCTACCCGAGAATAAATCTGTAATACGAGACAAAACACTTGCCTCATTAACAACGATAACCGAAACTACTCTTCTTGCATTGTTATCACTCATTATTTATTCTCCTTTTTCTCTAATAGCATCATGTTAAACAGACTTCCTCCAGATGGAACCATTGGAAGAACGTTTTCAAAACGCTCAACAAGTACTTCTATAAATGCAACAACATTTTTTTCAACCGCATCTTTTAAAGCAGCATCAAACTCCTCTTTTGTACGTACTCTGTAACCTATGCCACCAAATGCCTCAGCAAGTTTGACAAAGTCAGGTTGCACAGAGAGATCTGTTTCAGAGTGGCGTTTGTCATAAAAAAGTGTCTGCCACTGGCGTACCATTCCAAGAAAGTTGTTATTTAAAATAATATTAATAACCGGTAACTTTTTCTCAACAGCAGTCATCAGTTCTTGACAATTCATCAAAATAGAACCATCACCCGTAAAGTTTACACTTACTTTCTCTGGTGTAGCCGCTTTCACACCCATTGCAGCAGGAAAACCAAATCCCATTGTTCCAAGTCCACCAGAACTTATAAACTGACGTGGTCTTGTAAAAGGATAAAACTGTGCTGTCCACATTTGATGCTGACCAACATCAGTAGAGATATTTGCATCATCTCCCAATATTTCACCAACTCTTTGAATTACCCACTGTGGTTTGAGGCGTTCGCTATCTTCATAGTAAGTAAGAGGATGGAGTTCATTAAAGTTATGAATCGTCTCTCTCCACTGTTCATAATTGTCCGCATCGACAATAGAACTCTGTGCAAGCATCTCCTCTACAACATTTTTAATATCACCAACAATCGGATAGTTTGCATTGACAAGTTTAGAAATACTTGCAGGATCAATATCTACATGAATAACACCTGCATTTTTTGCAAACTCAGAAAGTTTTCCTGTAACACGGTCATCAAATCGCGCACCAAGAGCGATGACAAGATCAGTCTCACTCATAGCCATATTCGCGGCATACGAACCATGCATTCCAAGCATACCAATAAGCAACGCATCATCATGTGCAAGTGTACCAAGCGCCATAAATGTTTCAACCGCAGGAATACCTGTTGTATGCACAAGCTCACGTACTTCTTCTGCTGCGTTTGAGTTGATTATTCCACCACCAAGATAAAAAAGAGGACGTTTTGCATGTGCAATCGCTTCCATTGCCTTTTTAATTTGACGAGGATTTCCTTTTGTATGCGGTTTATATGTCTCTAAATCAATCTCTATATCATAATTAAACTCAGCAATTTGTGCAGTAACATCTTTTGGAATATCTATATGTACCGGACCAGGACGACCAGAAGAGGCAATGTAAAATGCTTCTTTGAGTATACGTGGTAAATCTGCAGCATCTGTCACAAGATAGTTATGCTTTGTACAAGAACGAGAAATTCCAACAGCATCAATCTCTTGAAATGCATCTGTACCGATGAGACTCATAGGAACTTGACCAGAAATAACAACTAAAGGAATAGAATCCATATACGCATCTGCCAAGCCTGTTACTGCGTTTGTAAAACCAGGACCACTTGTAATCATTGCGACACCGACTTTTGCACTAGCCTTTGAATACCCCTCAGCAGCATGAACTGCTGCTTGCTCGTGACGAGTGAGTATATGTTGAAATTTATCTTGTTTGTATATTTCATCATATACATTCATAATTGCTCCACCGGGGTAGCCAAAAACTGTATCTACACCCTCTGCAATTAAAGCTTCAATGACCATCTGTGCACCACTAATTTGCATGAAAAGTCTCCTAGTTAATATTGTTTTTTTAAAATTTTTAGATTTTACTAAAAAGGAGCTATATTTGAGGTTAAAATATCAATCTAAAATAGATTTTACAATCATAGAAGGTCGCCACATAGATAAAGAGCCTTTGGCAAGGAGTTCAAGGTTGAGTTTCGTACTTGGATATTTCTCTTTAAACGCAGCGTAAAAGTTTGTTATTTGTTCTAATAATCCAAAGTTTAATACATAATTTTTTATGCCATTTTCAATCTTATCTTGAGCTGCATCATCATCTAATGCGCTCTCTAATTGCACAATATAATTCCAAGCAAAAATTGTTGCCAAGGATCGTTGTTTTGAACGAATATTTAAGTAATCAGACAACACTTTTTTGACACTCATAGCGTCACCTACTGCAGCATAATGATTTGCCTTTTCTAAATCTTTCATCCATTGAGTATGAAGATCTTTTCCCTCTGATGTAAGTAGTAAGTCTTCTGAAATTGCCATCATGTTGTATGCAGTTGCTTGGTCATTTTCTTGTATCGCATTAAAAAACTTTTGTTTTGAATCAAGCTCTTTTAGTAAAGTTAAAACTTCCTCTTTAAATTCAGGAAACTCAATTAAAACCCGTAAAATTTTTACGGCAGCATGCGTATCACCCTCTTGTAGAGATTTATGCACTTTTATATAAAGAGTATCAGCATACTTCATTAAAGCATCATATTCAGGAAATTCTTTGAGAAAAGCATTATGTTTTATGAGTTCAAAACATACTTTAAAATCTTTTTGTCCAAGAGCAACACGAAAACGCTTATAAATTTCACCTTTACTCATAACCTCTTGAATCAATTTCGTTTTTTGTGTAATGCCACGATATGGTGCTAGAAGTTCTTGTGCTTTTGCAATTCCTTTTTGATTGAGGGCTAGTTTTTGTGCTGCTGTAAGCGACTTTTTCCATCGTTGTTCAAGCGATTTATAGATGCTAGACTCTTTATATACTGGATATGTATTTACTAAATTATATGCTATGGAAAACTTTCCTTCTTGTGCTGTCTGTTTAAACTTTGAAAAATTTTCGTAATCTCTAAAAAGTTTTTGAATAATCGTATTTTTCACTGGTATATTTTGAAAATTTTTCAAAAGAAGTTGTGCTGTTTTTTTATCACTTTTTTCTAAAGCTGCTTTTGCTTTTTCCAATGCATGGTTCCAAAAATTTGAAACAAGTTCTGCTACCTTAGTAAATTGCAATACTGGATTTTTGTCTATCTCTTCATGAATTGCCTCAAAGTTTTTTCCCTTTAAAAATTTTTTAAGATTCTCTTGCCCTTCATAAATATCATACCGTGAAACAAATCCATCTTCCGTTCCTACAATTAAATGTTTAGAAAAATCATCAAAAGTAAGTGCAGTAATTCTCGATGCAACTTTTATATACTTTTGAGAAAGTTGCTTATATGTGTCAAGTTCATATAAAAGAATATACCCTAATTCTGTAGCAAGAAAAAGAAGTTGTTCTTCTTGTGCAAGGGTTATTTGTGTAACATCATCATGAATACCTTCAAGTTTTTTAATGATTTTTCCAGAATATATATTCCATACAAGAGCTGTTGATTTTTTGTCTATCGTTAAAATTTTTTGCGTTGAAAGAAACTGGGCTTTCATTACAGGGGCAGAGTGTCCTGTAAATTTCTCCCGTGGAGACATTGTCACAAGATTAAAAAGAGACACTTTTCTATCATAACTTACCGTTGCCACCCAGTTTCCATTTTTTGAAAATGCAATGTCATTAACTGTATCTCTATGCATAGGAAGTGTAAAAACCAACTTTCCACTTTTTGTATCAATTGCGAATGTCTTGCCATCATCCCCGCAAGAGAACATAAAACGCGAGAGCGGATCAATCCCTACACATGAAACTTCTCCCTGATGTCTATTGAGTGTTCCTATAATTTTTTTTGTGTGTGCATTATAAAGAAGTGATTCGCGCGCATCAGAAGAAAGAGTAGTAAAATAAGTGCCATTTTCACTGTAATCAACAACTCTTGTTCTATAGTTTTTTTGTAAAATACCTACTTTGAAACCATTAATAAGCTTTAATGTTTCCCTATCTAAAACACGGACAATAGTTTCAGAATTAATTACAACAAGCTCACCATTTTGCAATATTTTGAGTAAAATGACAGGCTTTGCTACGCTAATACTGTTTATAACTTCCATCTTTTTTATTGCTCTCTCAAGTAGCCCTCAGATCGAAGCGCTTTTTTTATCTCTTCTTGATGTTCTTTACCTTTTGTTTCCATGTGCACTGTTACATTCGCATCACCATAATCAAGTGAAATAGATGTTCTGTCATAGGCAATGTGTACTATGTTGGCATTGAGTTCTTTAAGAATTTCCGTAAAACGCATGAGTGAACCCGGTTTATCTACCAATGTAACCGTAAGTTTCATTTTTCTGTGTGATTTTAATAAACCTTTTTCAATAATGACAGACAAAAGTGTAACATCCATATTACCACCACTGAGCACTATAGCAACATTTTTACCGTGTAAATGCTCTAGTTTATGGTGGAGTAAAGCAGCAACGCCAACAGCACCTGCACCTTCTACTACAAGTTTTTGTTTTTCTAAAAGATAAAGAATGGCACTTGCTATCTCTTCATCATCAACACTAATCATTTTATCGACACATTCAAGTGCCACGCCAAGCGTAACAGGAGAAGTATCACGTACCGCGATACCATCAGCAATAGTACGCACACTCGTTGTATCAACAGCCTTTTTTAAATCATAAGAGTTCTTAAACGCAGGAGCACCTTTAGCACTCACCCCGATCACCTCTGTGGCAGGACTTAAAGCTTTTATGGCACTTGCCATCCCGCCTATAAGTCCACCGCCACCAACAGGAATTAAGACAGCATCAAGTTGCTCACATTTGTCAAGAATTTCAAGTGCAACTGTTCCCTGCCCTGCCATAACCTCTTCATCTTCAAAAGGATGTACAAAAGTAAGGGAATGTTTTTTGCCATATTCAAGAGCATACGCGTATGCCTCATCATAATTTGCACCTGCTAAAATGACTTCTGCACCATAATGCTTCACACCGTCTATTTTAGTGAGTGGTGTAGATTCTGGCATAACTATAAAAGCTTTTATACCAAACGCAGCGGCAGAGTATGCCACACCTTGTGCGTGATTACCAGCACTTGCAGCCACCACACCACACTCTTTTTGCTCTTGTGAAAGAGTTGCTATTTTATTGTACGCTCCACGGAGTTTAAAAGCACCCGTAGTTTGTAAGTTCTCTTTTTTTAAATAAACTTTACACCCAGCCTCTTCGCTCAAATAAGGAGCATAAGAAAAAGGAGTATTTACAGCAACATCTTTTATACGTTGCTGTGCTGCTTGAATTTTTGAAAGTGCTATCAATTTCTATGCCTGATAAAGTGTACGATGATCCACCATACTACATTGATTTTGTACAACTTTCATCCCTGCATCTTTTGCTTTTTGTGCCGCTTCATTATTCACAATTCCTTGCTGTGCCCAAAAAACTTTTACATCTCCACGAGCGATGCAGGCATCAGCCACAGCATCAAGTGCCGCAGGTTTTCTAAAGATGTCCACCATATCCACTTCAAAAGGAATATCTGCAAGTGATTTATACACTTTCTCACCCAAAATAGTCTCCCCTTTTGGGTAAACGGGCACTATTTTATAGCCATGCTCTTGCAGATATTTTGCCACCCTATGACTCGCCTTACTCTCATCAGGGGAAAGTCCTAACACAGCGATGGTTTTCACACTCTCAAAAATCTCTTTTACTTCATCCATATTTGAATTAACTGTCGGGAATTCGCACTCCATTTTTACACCTTTTCATATTTTATTGAATTACTTTACATGCTCTAAACTAGACCATATAAAAACTTTTACAAAACACATACCTACCAATGATAGTAGGAGTTTT
>CAYRVR010000073.1:0-8842 GCA_964427835.1 uncultured Sulfurimonas sp.
AAGTTTACTTTTTGTAGCTTTAGGGAGGGGTATGACATCAGTAAAAGAGGAAAAAAGATATGCAAACAGGGTATTACAGTGCTGCTGCTGGAATGGTTACGCAATTTAACAGGCTTGATGTGATTGCAAACAACTTGGCAAATGCGAATACAAATGCTTTTAAACAAGATGATGTTATTGTAGGTGATTTTATGCGTCTTTATAAAGAGAGTCGTGATGAACTCCCTCATGAAAACAATACAAAAGAGGGTGCTGCGTTTATAAACAGAACAATGGCAAGAGTACCTCAAATTGTGGATGAATATACAAACTTCTCTCTTGGAAGTATGCAAAAAACTTCAAACCCTTTGGATGTAGCACTCTCAAGAGAGGGACTCTTTTTTGCAGTGAAGACACCTGAGGGTATTAGATTGACACGTGATGGTTCTTTTTCTCTTAATGATGAGGGTGTTTTAGTGAATAAACAAGGCTATGAAGTACTTCCTGATGATTACTTTAGTGCAAAAGACACCATTGACTTTGCAAATACAGACAGTGCAATTACCATAGATAAAAATGGGCAAATCAGTACAAATATTCCGGGAAGTGTGAAGTTGACAATCAATAAAAAGTTAATGATACTCCAACCTCATAATATTAAGATGCTAAAAAAAGAGGGTGATAATCTCTATAAAGTAGAAAATGTAGCATCTTTACAACCTTTAGGAGAAACGGGTGCTATCGCACAAGGATTTGTTGAAAAAAGTAATGTAAACGCAGTGAAGATGATGACACAGTTGATTGAGACAAATAGACTTGTAGGGATGTATCAAAAAGCGATGGATACGCAAATGAATGAAATGAATAAAGATGCAATTGATAAAATTGCAAGAAAAGCATAAGGAGAAAGAGTAAAATGATGCAATCACTTTATACAGCGTCCACAGGAATGTTGGGGATGCAAACACAAATCGATACAACGGCAAATAATATTGCCAATGTAAATACAATTGGATTTAAAAAGTCACGTGCTGAGTTTGCTGATTTGATGTACCATGTTATGGAATATGCGGGAACATCTACAAGTGATACAACAAAGAGTCCTACAGGAATCGAAGTTGGACTTGGATCTCGTCCTACTGCAATAAATAAAATATTTTCAGAAGGTTCTTTGAAACAAACAGATAACCAACTTGATTTGGCAATTACAGGAAGAGGTTTTTTTAAGATGGAATTACCTGATGGTACAGAAGTTTATTCTAAAAATGGTGCTTTTAAGGTTGACCAAGATGGAACCATAGTCAATAGTGACGGATATACATTGATTCCCCAAATTGTTATTCCGCCTGATGCAACAAATATTACAGTGGGTACAGATGGAACTGTAACTGTTGTGCAACCCGGACAAACGCAGGCGACACAAGTTGGACAAATCCAAACAACAAACTTTATAAATCCGGCAGGATTACACTCTATGGGAGACAACCTTTACCTAGAAACAGACAGTTCTGGACAACCTGTAGAAGGGATACCCGGAGTTGATGGTTTGGGAACACTCAGACAAGGCTTTGTTGAGCTTTCAAATGTAGAGCTTGTTGTAGAGCTTACTGACCTTATCACAGGACAACGTGCCTATGATGCAAACTCCAAAATCATTACAACAAGTGATGAAATGCTCCAAACGACAAATAATCTTAAACGCTAAAATTTCCCTAAAACATGTTGATACTTTTTAATATTAACATGTTTTTTTCTACTTCCTTTTCTCTTTAATCGACTTCAAACAACATTTTAGATATAATCGCAAAATTATTTTAGAAAAACATTAGGATTTTAGATGCAAAAAACAGACATAAATGGAAAAGTTTGGAAATTTGGAAAAGATATTGATACCGATTTAATTATCGCTGCACGTTATCTCAATACTTCTGTTCCCCAAGAACTGGCAAAGCATGTTATGGAAGATGCTGATCCAGAGTTTGTACAAAAGATGACTCCTGGTGATATAATAGTTGCTGATGAAAATTTTGGATGTGGGAGTTCTCGTGAACATGCACCAATTGCACTCAAAGCTGCTGGAGTAGCTGCAATTATTGCACCGACATTTGCAAGAATATTTTATAGAAATGCATTCAATATGGGACTTCCTATATTTGAGCTTAAAGAAGCAAATGAGATAAAAGAGGGCGATAGTGTCAAAATTGACATGAATGCAGGGACTATTACAAATGAAACAACTGGTAAAACATATAGTTTTACACCAATTCCTGCGTTTATGCAGGAGTTAATTGATGCAGGTGGTTTAATGAACTTTGCAAAAAATGAAGTAGAAGGTAACAAATAGATGAAAAAATATAAAATAGCACTTATTAAAGGTGATGGAATAGGTCCAGAGATTGTAGATGAAGCGGTAAAAGTACTTGATGCTGTTGCTTCGTATTGTGGATTTACCCTTGACTATAACGAACTTTTAATGGGTGGTTGTGCTTATGATATCACAGGAGACCCTCTTCCACAAGAGACAATTACAGGCTCATTACGTTCTGATGCTGTGCTTTTTGGAGCAATCGGTGGTGAAAAATGGGATACACTTCCACGAGAGAAAAGACCAGAGAGTGGACTTTTACGTTTTAGAAAAGAGCTTGGTGTCTATGCAAATCTTCGTCCTGCTGTTGTGTATGATGAGTTAATTAATGCCTCATCATTAAAACCTGAAATCATTAAAGGTGTAGATTTAATGGTTGTTCGTGAACTTATTGGTGGTATCTATTTTGGTGAGCCAAAGGGACGTGATGCAAACAAAGGTTTTAATACTATGGTTTATACGCGTGATGAAATCGTACGTATTGCACATCAAGCTTTTAAAATTGCTATGACTCGAGGAAAAAAAGTATGCTCTGTTGATAAAGCGAATGTACTTGATGTTTCACAACTTTGGCGTGAAACAGTAGAAGAAATTGCAAAAGAGTACCCAGAAGTAGAACTTTCACATATGTATGTTGATAATGCTGCTATGCAATTGATCCGTGATCCAAAACAGTTTGATGTTATTTTAACTGGTAATATTTTTGGTGATATTTTAAGCGATGAGGCTTCTATGCTTTGTGGTTCAATCGGTCTTTTACCATCTGCTTCAGTTGGTGATAAAATTGGTGTATATGAACCAATTCATGGAAGTGCTCCAGATATTGCAGGGCAGGGTATAGCAAATCCTATTGCAACAATTGCAAGTGCTTCAATGATGCTACGATATGCTCTTGGAGAGAATGAAGCAGCAGATAAAATTGATGCAGCTATAAAACGAACACTCAATGAGGGATATCGTACTGGCGACCTTGCACAGTTTGATGCAAAAGAGATCTGTTCTACAAGCGAGATGGGCTCAATAATAGCAAATTACATCGTAAAATAGGTTTCTAAGGTAATGCAGACTCTTACATTGGCAAATATTTACGAACTTCAGGGTTTAAAAGAGGAAGCTTTAGAGATCTATAAAGAGATACTTAAAAAAGATCCCAATAACTCTGAAGCAAAAATTGCCATTAGACGTCTCTCGGGTATGAGAAAAAAGTTTTTAAATGTCAATACACAAATGAAAGAGTTTTTTTTAAAAATGGATACGGAAGTAGAATATAAAGAGTTTGAAAGGTGGTTGTTAAAAGCATGGAATTAAAAGATGTAATACTCTCAACACTAGCTGAAATGGAAGAAGAAGTTCCTCTTGAAAAAGTACAAAAAGAGCCAGAAATAGTAGAAAAAACTACACAACCATCACTACAAGAGATAGAAACAAAGGGTTCTGCAGAGAGTGAGCTCATCTATTTAAACTCTATTCGAGAACGTCTTTTGGTTCTTTTTGAAGGTTTTCAGGCACCTAACAATGCAAACATAGAAGCAAAAATAGATATGACACTGAATTTTTTAGAATATACTTTAGCAACAATAGATGAAAGGGTTGAAAAGCTCGAAAGAGGAGAAATATAATGTCACAATATAGAGTACTCATAGATGCAAATGATGAAAAGGGACTTGTTCATAAAATATCAAGTGTTTTCTATAATTATGATTTAAATATTCTCTCAAATAGTGAATTTGTTGATAAAGAGTGTAACAAATTTTTTATGCGTAGTGTTGTTGATGGTGATGTAGATAAAAAGCAGTTATATGATGATATTCTCGCTCTCCTTCCACAAAACTCTACTGTGAAAATTATTGAACCTGCAAAGAAAAATATTATTATTATGGCAACAAAAGAGATGCATGCCTTAGGTGATATTTTAATCCGTCATGAAGCAGGAGAGCTAGAAGCCAATATTTTAGCAGTAATTTCAAACTATGATGAGTTAGAGTCTCTTGTAAAGAAATTTGGAATTGAATTTATAACAATTTCGCATGAGGGACTTGACCGTTTAGAGCATGAAACAAAAATAATAGAAGCTATTGAAAATTTTGAAAATGTAGATTACATAGTATTAGCAAAATATATGCGTATTTTGACGCCTCGTTTTGTCGCTGCGTTTGAAGACAAAATAATAAATATACACCACTCGTTTTTACCTGCTTTTGTAGGAGCAAATCCTTACAAGCAAGCGTATGACAGAGGTGTAAAAATTATAGGTGCTACTGCACATTTTGTAAATAATAATTTAGATGAAGGTCCAATCATTGCACAAGAAGTTATTCATGTGAATCATGCTTATGGATGGCGAGATATGCAACGCTCAGGGAAAGATGTCGAAAAAGTTGTGCTCTCACGTGCCTTAAAACTGGCACTAGAAGATAGAATCTTTGTTTATGCAAACAGAACGGTAATCTTTTAAAATGTCTTTTAATTTAGTATTGGTACATCCTCAAATTCCAAATAATACCGGTGCAATCGGACGTTTATGTGTAAACGCAGGTGCTACTTTACATCTTATAAAACCAATAGGTTTTGATATTGATGAAAAGGCTGTACGTCGTGCAGGTCTAGATTACTGGGAAAAACTAGATTTGCGGGTTTGGGAATCACTTGATGAGTTTTTTGCACAAAACACCATAACAGACAATGCCCACTTTGCTACAACAAAAACAGATAGACCCTATTTTGAAGCTGCGTTTAAAGAGGGGGATTTTATCTTTTTTGGGAGTGAAACAAAAGGTATACCTGAAGAAATTTTGAGTAAGTACAAAGAGCAAACTATCACCATCCCTATGACGAAAGAGGGTAGAAGTTTAAATCTTGCAATCAGTACAGGCATTGTTCTTTATGATGCTATTAGACAAAATTACTCTACATTTGATAAGGCATAAACATGGGCTCTTTTATTGATACTCTAATGACTCTTTTGTTTATTGTGTTTATGGTGTTTATTTTTGCTGGATACCATAGAACAAAATCACAACAGCGAGAAGAACAAGAGAAAAAAAACAACTCTTAAAGAATCTTTTCTGCTAAACTTTCGAGTGCATTTTCAAATCGTGTAAATAAGCTTTCTGCATTTTTTATTACTATAGACATTTCAAATCCCCTTTATTAAATCTACATAATTATTGCAACATTTTTCATATAAACATAAAAATATGTCAAATTGCAAAATAATCTTTGACAATTAGTTCTGAAATAGCTATAATTTGACATAATTATAGAAAAAGGGGCTAAAAATGAATAGTTTTGCTGATATTGTAGAGGAGATAAAAAGTATTATCTCCTCTGAACTTGCTTCAAAAAAGGTGTTTGACAAAGATGTGGCTGCAGCACTTGGGATTTCTCAGATGAACTTTGCTACTATGAAAAAACGTAACAGAATTCCTTTCAATGAACTTTTGGATTTTTGTGCTAAACGCAGTATCTCTATCAATTGGCTTCTTTATGGACAATCTCCTGAAAGTTTGGTAGAAGCAACAAATAAATTTTATATGGTGAAGTACTTCAATGATATAAATGCAAGTGCTGGAGGTGGAAGTGATGCGGAAATAGAAGAGATGCAAGAGCTTGAAATTCCTGAACAGTTTGTATTTATGCTTGGCGGAGAGAAAGAACTAAAAAATATAGAAGCCATTAATGTTTCTGGTGATTCTATGGAACCGACATTTAGTTATAATGATATAGTCTTTATAAACAGAGCCAAAACAGATGTAAATCGTGGTGGTATTTTTACTATTAGAACAGAAGCGGGATTGTTTATAAAACGTGTGCATAAGCGAATTGATGGTAAACTTGATATTATTTCAGATAATTCTGTTTATACAACACAAACATTGGCACCAAATGAACTTGAAGTAATAGGCAGAGTTGTCAGCAGATTTGGTGATGTTGATTAGAAAAGGGGCTTTTTTGCAGTATATTTTTATTGTATTTTTTATCTTTTTTACTTCTGCTTGTACACTAAAAAATGGTCTGCTTGTTCAAGAGGTGCAGGATTTAAAAACTATTCCGCAAAATGTGAAGAGTTATACCGCAGGTATAGATGAAGGATATATTTCTACAATCGCACAGTATAGAAAAAAATATTTTGCAATATGGAATAAAAAGGATATAAACAGTTCTCATGCAGATGTTATGTGGGCATATAGAGTGTTTACTCCAAAAAACAGTTATGGCGAAAATTTACAACATATAAAGCAGGATTTCTTTGATAAAATGCTTGAAAATTCGCATTTCCAAAACTATGGGACACTCAATAGACCTGCATTGACACTTCGAGCTGTTAATCTGCGTACCTTTCCATCAAAAAAACCACTTTTTCTTGATCCAAAGCGTGCAGGAGAGGGTTTCCCTTTTGATTATTTGCAAAACTCATCTATTGGACCAAATAAACCAGTTGTTGTTTCACACTACTCCAAAGATAAAGCATGGGTATATATTCTCTCGAGTTTTGCTTCTGGATGGGTAGATAGTAGAGATATTGTTTTTATTCCAGAGAAGGAAAAGAATATTTGGCAAGAAGCACAGCAGGTTGTATATACCAAAGACAATGTACCTCTTTTTGATGAGAAGGGCAATTTTTTATTTTACTCGCGTATTGGAACCATGGCGCCACTCATCGATGTAAATCAGAGTAGTAACAGAGTTCTCACAGTAAATAAAAATAGTAACTCACAGATCTATTTCCATGCTTCAAAGCTCTCTAGTGAAGTCTCTCACAAAGGACTATTGCAGTTTAATACTAAAAACATCAATGAAATTATAGAAGCGTTACAAAAAATGAACTATGGCTGGGGTGGCATGTATGGGCAACGTGATTGTTCTTCTACAATGAGAGATTTTTTTGCTCCCTTTGGCATATGGCTTCCTCGTAATTCTGCTGAACAGAGTAAAGTGGGCAAAGTAATTTCACTTAAGGGATTAAGTAATAAACAAAAGATACAACGCATTAAACAAGAGGCGATACCATTTCAAACACTTTTGTATAAACGGGGACATATTGTTTTGTATGTAGGTATAAAAAATGAAAAAGTGGTTATTTTTCAAAATGTTTGGGGTGTTAAAACATTGCAAAATCATAAAGCAGGACGCCATATAATCGGTCGGACTATTTTTAGTACGCTTGAAGTTGGAAAAAATTTATACTATTATGATCCAAGTGCATCACTTTTGACACATTTAGAGAGTATGAATATAGTTACAGACTAAAAAGTACTTCTAAAAAAGAAGTACTTTACAAAATTAGTGAAGGTCTGCGTTTAGTTTGATTTCTCTTGTAGAGCGAGAAACTGTAATTTCACCTGTCATAGAATTTTGTCTAAAGTGTAAACCACTTAAAAATGAGAGCTGTTTTGCTTTGAAAATTTCACCTTGCATATTTGCATTTGTGTTTACTTCCATGATTTTTTTCAACTCTTCAGGATAAATAGCTACCTTCGTACCTTCTAAAATAGCAAGACCCGCATCAATAATACAACCATCACCTAGAGGAATACCACAGACTGAATTTGCCCCAAGAAGGCAGTTTTTACCAATTGAAATAGGATTACCATCTGTTCCACTAAGTACACCAAGAATAGAAGCACCTCCACCAACATCACTACCATCACCAACAATTGCAGAAGAGCTTATACGGCCTTCAACCATACTGACACCTGTTGTTCCTGCATTGAAGTTAATGTATGATGCACCAGGCATTACTGTTGTTCCTGCTGCTAATTGCGCACCAAAACGTACTTTTGCAGTATCTAAAATACGTGTATTATCCGCTGGGATGATATGTTGTAAAAATCTTGGGAATTTATCTACAAAGTCAATATGTGGGTACTCATTTGCAAGTTTGAGTTCAATTTCAAATTCTCGTAAATAATCAAGTTCTATAGGCTGACCATTTGACCATGCTACATTTGGAAGTGCACCAAAAGCACCATTAAGGTTAAGTTCGCGAAGGCCAACTTTTGCAAGTGAAATTGCATAGAGTTTTAAGTATGTTGCTTCTACAGATTCACACGGACCATCTTCAAAAAGGAAACAGACTTTAAATTCACCCTCTAGTGATCCATTATTAATGATTTGTGAATAAAGTGCAGAGACGACTTGGATATTTTTATGTGCATCACCATGTGCTTCATCTGAATATGGAGTAAAAGCATTGAGACAACTTCTTAAAAAGTCAAGATTAATGTTACAAACAACTTCGTTTTGAGTGAAATCTACTTCGATTCCCTGTTCAGCTAGTGCACGAATAAAAATAGCCGCACTTCCAAAGTTTTCATCCCAATTTATAAGAGGGTATGTTGCTTGTAGTGCTTTGTCAACATTGAGTTGTCCAAGGTCCACTCTTGCGATACCAAAAGCCAAAGGATCTTTGTACCCAGGTGTAGTTGTTTTTATATCTTCTATAAGAGCTTTAAAAGCATCTGTTGTTTCTATGATTTGCATTGAATTCTCGCTTAA
>CAYRVR010000074.1:0-8694 GCA_964427835.1 uncultured Sulfurimonas sp.
GTGTCATGGATAGAACCTAAAAGATAACCGTATGCAGTTACATTTAATGCTGGCATTGCTTTATAATTTGCATGTAAAAGTACAGAATTTGTATCTGTTGTAGTTGTTCCACTAACACCAGCATATCCATAAACATAAGCAACAAGGAGATCTAAGTTTTTAACAGAACTGTTTGCTGCATAGACAGTGTCATAAGAACGTTCCATTTGTCTCCAACCAACAGTACCTATAAATCTTTGGTTGTCTAAGTTAATTTGAGAACGACCAGCATGTAATGCAGTTTTTCCAACTGTGTAATCAACAGATGCTTCAGAAAGCATTGCACCCTGAGGATCTACAATTTTATCATACGCTTTATTTGTTTTTTGATTTGCTGGTGCATAATCTGTGTAACCAAAATTATTCACACCTTGTAAACCAATAGTAGCTGTTAAATTTTCAATATTTAAAAGTCCACCACTTACTACTAAATGTGTACGCGCTGTAAAAGCATTTGCCGCATCTGCACCATTTTGTTTTTGATTTGCATACTCATAACGAGGACGAATTTCACCTTTTACAGTAACATTATTTAAAATACTCACACCATCATCTGCACTTGCACTTACAGAGAGGCCACCAATTACTAACGGTAGTGTTGCCATTGATAATAACAATTTTTTCATTTTCATCCTTTTTTATTTAAGTTAACTAAATTTTAACTTAATTATAACATATAAAAATTGATTTATGTCAATTTTTATATGTTAATCTTTCTTTTGTGCTACAGGTGTTATAGGCTCACCTAACTTTTCTTCTATTTTTGCACGTTGTTCTGCCATTTTAACACGAATTTCATCTATAATATGTGGAGCAACACTATCGTCTTTTTTCCATTGTACCTCATCTATGTGCCCGCCATATTCTGATCCCATAGCTTCTATGTGTGTTTCATATTCATCTAAATCAAAACAGATTTCTCTACGCACATCATCTGGATCGGTAGCATCTTCTATTTCTATATACCACTTTCCTTTATCATCTACTTTTATTGTTGAAGTAAATATAACCGCCATTATTCTACTCCATCAGGGTTACTAAGACTCTTTGCAAACTCTTGGAGTTGGTCATCTTTTTTCTTTAAATCACCATGGTATGTTACTCTTTCTATCTCTACATCTTCATTTTTCAGTAGATTTGGAACAGCATCTGATTCATTGATAACTTTGATGTTTGCATCAAGTTCGTCTTCAGAATATGCCATTTGCATATCAGCTGCAATGACATGTGGAATTGCCTCAATAACTTTTAGCTTGCCTAACTCCTCACTGACATCTTCGCCCTCTATAGTAACAATAACACGACCTTTCTCATCATGGAGATGATAATCACACGCTTCACACTCTTTGAGATTATTTACAACTTCATCTAAAAACTTTGGAAGTGTTTGTACCACAATACTTGATATATTCATTTTTATTCCTTTTTTATTGATAAATTATTTTTCGTACTCTTTCGTTATTTTCTTTACGCATTTTATCATATAACTTTTGGTATTTGAGTTTCGTCTCATACGAAATAGGCGTTCGTAGTGATTTGTATTCTACCAACTCACCTTTTTTATACACACCTGATACTATTGCTTCAACCCAGTAAAAGCCTTTGTCCTTTCTAAGGTTTTTGACAATTCCTACCCACTGTTTTTTTGCTTGAATGGTTTCCCATAAATCTTTAAACGCAGCGCTTGGCATATCGGGATGTCTCACAATTGAGTGTGGTTTTCCAAGAAGTTCACTCTCTGTATATCCGCTTATATCACAAAAGGTCTCATTTGCGTAGGTTATTTTGCCATTTAAATCTGTTCTTGAAATTATTAGTTCATCTTCTGGAACTTCTGTTTCAATTAAAAATTCACTCTCATTATACTCAATCATCTCCAGCTCCTATTTTGTTTCATAATAGCAAACATCTTTAGAGTTACTAACGACGTAAAACTTGTTTTTTGTAGTAAAGTATATACTATTTACAATCATATTTGTTGCCTTATATGTTGCAATGTTTTCTCGTGTTTGCGTATAAAAAAGAGTGATGTTGTTATTTATATCACTACTGTATGCACCAATCTTCCCCTCTGGGCTCAGACCAACTCCGTAGATAAAAAAATGGGACTGTTTATAGTAAGCACTTTTGTTTTTTATATTATAAACTGCGGCACGTCTATCTTGTCCACCTGTTAAAATTATATCTCCTTGAAATGCTATTGAGAAAATATTATCTACATTTTGCCCTGTAAATTTTTGTATGAGTGAACCATCTTTTGTTGCAAGTAGGTGTACATCTCCACTCTCATCTGCTACAGCTACCATACTTTTGTCATTGTTTAAATCAAAGCTTGAAAATTTTGACATTGAGGCCTGTCGGGTCCAATTTCTTTTGTGTGTTTTTACATTGTAAGAGATAATATCATTACTTATGAGTCCTAAAAGAATGGTCTCTTTATTGATAAACTTTGCTTTAATAATGTTGAGTTTGTCTTTACCTGTAAGGACTGCGTTTAGTGTGTTGTTTTTAAAAATATGTATGCGACTGTATCCACCGTTGTCTTGGGAGAGAATGAGTAGTTTATTTGCCATTGTATCAATTGCAAAGATTTTACTATCTATTTTATCGCCCATAAAATCCTTGATTTTACTGAGTGATATTGTTTGGACTCTTTTGTGATTGGTGGCATTAAAAATATCTACTTTTCCTGTATCTGTAGAAATGTAGAGTTTTTCTTTTTGTACAATCATATCTGTTGCTAAACCATTGGAAAGCTTATAAATATAGGTCGGCTGTATCAACTTTTGAGCAAAGAGGGTGGAAAGTAGGGCGAGAAAAATCACTATATATCGTTTCATTTATGTAACCTTTGTAATATCTATAGCATCAGCAGGACATCTGCTAATGCAAAAACCGCAACTTGTGCATTTTTCATTAATTTGTGGCATAAACATAGCTTGAAAATCTATGGCATCTTCATAGCAGGGATCTTTACATGAAAAGCACATTACTCCCTGCCAACTGTAACATTTATCTTTGTTGATTACAATATTCGCTGCAATCAAGCTTTTATTTTCTACAAGTAAAACATCACTTGGACATGCAATGGCACACGCATCACAATAGGTACAACCACGCTGTGAAAAATCTAAATACGGTGTTTTGTCCTTTGCAATTTTAATAATCTGTTCTTGACACAAAGAGGCACACTGAGCCTCGCAATTTTGACACTCTGTGGCAAAAGCATTTAGATTCACATAATATGGAGGCCTAACAATGGCCTCTTCTTTCTCTTTTTCTCCTACTGCTTCTTTGACAGAAGAAGAGAGAAAGCTAAAGAGCTCTCTTCTTTGCACTACTATTGACCACTTTTTTGTGTATTAATGTCTTGCATCCATTTTGATTGGTTCCAAGATGATTTTGAAGCACCGTTTGGTGATGTATACACCGGAGTAAAATGGTTTTTATCTACCAGTGCATTTGTAGCTTGTGGCGCGTGACACTGTGTACAATTAAATCGTCCCGGATAGATTTTATTTTCTTTATGATTTACTTTAATAGAAACATTTGCCAATTTTTCTGAAGAGCTGTTTTTAATCGGTTTCCCGTTTTTTAGTAGTTCATTCCCTTTAACTGCAGTAGCAGGTCTAAAGTTTGTAAAATGTGAAACTGGAATTGGCGTTGCACCCATTGAAGATGCCACATCTGGCATATGACACATAAGACATTGATTATTGTCTTTAGTAATTGGTAACATACCTGTTGTATCATGTGGAATCATTGGTGGTGCATCTTGATAGGCTCTCTTAAATTTCTTTGCCTCTCCTGGTGCTGCCGCATGATATTTGACTACCGGTGGAACAACATCTTCTTTTAAGAGATTGTCCGTACCTCTGTATCCTAAATTTGCTTCTGTAATTGTAGGTTTGACTACACTAGCATTCTTTTTTGCTTGTGTACCTGTACTACTACATCCTACAAGTAATAAAGCTGAAGTTGCTAATCCTATTGTTATTTTTGTTAAAATTTTCATTTTACTCTCCCGTCTTTTTATTTTGAATAAAATCTCTTATTGAGAACCTTAGAGCATCATCATCACATACTTCAATACAGCGTGCACAATTTGTACACTCTCCTGAAAGTACGGGAAGCGACTCTTTTCCTATCATGTGAAGTACTTGCTTTTCAGGGCATACTACTTTACACTTCATACAAAGAGTACAGTTTTCTTCTAAGTGATGTACTCTAATAAAACTAAATTTACCTAGTAGCGAATAAAATCCACCAAGTGGACAAATATGACCACACCAACCATTTTTTAATACAAATAGATCAAACAAAAAGATCATAGCTATGGCTGCCCATCCAAATCCCATACCAAATACAATACCACGGTGGAGCATGGAAATTGGAGATATAAATTCAAACGCAGCGACTCCCATAAAGAGGGATACTATAAGACTTAGCACTAAAATCCAGTATCTTGCACTTCTGCTTATTGGTCCTTTTTGTAATTGGGCCCTGTCTATGTCAAAAATACGTCGTAAATAGTTTGCACTGTCTGTAACCATATTAATAGGACATACCCATGAACAAAATGCTCTTCCCCCTATAAAGAAATAAAAGAGTGTTACAACTGCTACACCTATAAGTAAATCAGAAGCAACAATAGCTCCTGCCATAATCATTTGCAAAACAGCAAAAGGATCACTCATCGGAACAACACCAAATAGCGTGGATGCAGAGAGATTTCCCTCTAAAATTTTCCATCCCCAGGCATTGGCACCAAAAAAGAGTACTAAAATACCCACTTGTGTAAATCTTCTTAATATAAGATACCTATAGTTGTTCCATATTTTACTCATCTAATAAACCTTCTAAACCACCATTGAGTTTATCGACTGCTTTTTGTTTACTTACTTTGGTTGTTGTATGAATAGCATGTGCATCTTTGAGCCTTGCTTCATCTTTTTTATCCCAACCTTTTATATAATGACTTCCTGCTTTACCCATTGCCACTTCACGAGGAAGAATAAATATAGCAGGCTTTTGAGTCACACAGGCATGTTCACACATACCACATCCTGTACATGCATCTGCATGTACGACAGGTTTTAAAAATGCATGTTTTCCCGTTCTTGCATTTTTGTCATACTCAATTGTTATCGCTTTGTCCAAAATAGGGCAAGCTCTATAGCATGCATCACATTGAATACCCCAAAAAGCGATACAGCTATTTTCATCAATGACGGCAAGTCCCATTTGGGCACTGTTAATATCTAGGTGCCCATTGACTGTTACACTTTTTTGATCGAGAGCACCACTTGGGCATACAGGAACACACGGAATATCTTCACACATATAACAAGGTGTTTGCCTTGGTGTAAAAAATGGTGTTCCTATAGGTCTATGGTCACCCGGTTTTGCAAGACTAAGTGTATCGTAAGGACATGCTTCAACGCATAATCCACATTTGATACAGGTTTTGAGAAAGTCTTGTTCATTAATAGCCGCAGGTGGTCGAAGAATGAGAGGTGCAGCTTTTGCATCATCAAGATAGGCACTCCATAAGAAGCCACCTATTGCTGCATATCCTGCACCCTTAGCCATATTTAAAATGAACTTTCTCCGATCACTTACTGGTGCTTTGCCTTTAGAATGGTTACTCAAAATAACACTTCCTTTTTTAATTATGCTTTATAAATTTTAACAGCACATTTTTTGTAGTCTGTTTGTTTAGACATTGGACACGTTGCATCAAGTGTAACTTTATTGATAAAGACACGCTCATCAAACCACGGTACAAATACTAATGGTTTTGGTGGTCTATTACGTCCACGAGTCTCAACACGAGCTCTTACACGACCACGACGAGATTCAACCCAGCAAAGGTCGTTGTCTTTGAGACCTCTTTCCTGTGCTGTTTTAGGATTCATATAGACAAGTGCTTCAGGTACTGCACGGTATAATTCTGGAACACGCATAGTCATTGTTCCTGAGTGCCAGTGCTCTAGGACACGACCTGTACATAACCACAAGTTGTACTCTTCATCTGGCATTTCTGGTGGATCCATATATGGACGTGCAAAGATTTTTGCTTTGTCTGTCAATGGTTTTTTCTTTTTATCCGTAACACCAGTTAAGTTACCAAAAGGTAGTGCTTTGGCAAGTGGTCCGTAGAATGCATACTCACTACCTCGTCCATTTTCTTTTGCATGTTTTTCTGCATAAGGATCAAATTTTACATTAAATCTCCATGAAGTTTCTTTACCATTGACAACAGGCCATTTGAGCCCACGAACTTTATGGTATGTTACAAAGTCTGCCAAGTCATGACCGTGACCACGGCCAAATGAAGCATACTCTTCCCAAAGGTATTGGTGGAGCATAAATCCATACCCTTTAAATACTTTACCATCACTGCCTTCTACATTTCTCGCATCCCCGATACACTCAGAGTTGTCATACCCTTTTTGTGGGAATTGGTCTAAAGCAAGTGGATAATTTTTCTTCGCTCTTTCATTTGCATAAAGAATTTCATACATTGTAGTATCTGGTTTGTAGCCCATTTTGTAGGCTTCTTGACGAACATCTGCAAGTTTTTTTCCATTTCTTAAAGTATATGGCCCCCACAAATCATCAACAGTAAAGCGTTTTGAAAGCTCCACCCACTGCCATGTATCACTCATAGCATTTCCTACTGGAAGTACTTGTTGTCTCCAGTGTTGTGAACGTCTCTCAGCATTTCCATATGCTCCCCATTTTTCATAAATCATAGCTGATGGTAAAATCAAGTCCGATACCATTGCTGAAATACCTGGATAACCATCACTTGTTACAATAAAGTTGTCCATATCACGAGCAGCTTTAATCCAATGCTTTGCATTTGCACTATCTTGGTATGCATTACAAACATTAACCCATGCAAATTTTACAACACCATCTTCAATGTCACGGTGGATCTTCATAATGTGCTGATTTCCAACAGGGTTGAGTGTTCCAGCAGGAATATGCCATTTTTTCTCAGCAATTGCTCTGTGTTTAGGATTTTTAACCATCATATCCGCAGGTAAACGGTGAGCAAATGTACCAACTTCACGAGCTGTACCACAAGCAGAAGGTTGTCCAGTTAATGAATACGCTCCAGAACCAGGACGGGATTGTTTATTTACGAGGAAGTGAATATTATATGCAAGTGTATTATCCCAAGAACCACGTGTATGTTGATTCATACCCATTGTCCAGAAACTTACAATATTTCTACCTTTTTCAACATATAATGCTGCTAAGTCTTGTAATTTTTTCTTAAAACTATCAAGTGATTCTTCAGGATCCCCTTTACAAAGATTAGCAGTGTATTCTAATGTGTATGGAGCTAAAGATTTTTTATAATCTTCAAATGTAATTTCATGATGCTTCAAAGTACCAGGAATGTTTTTCATAGTATCACCGGCTTTGTAACCATATGGTTCTAATGCAGGACCTTCTAATTCTGAAACAACTTTACTCATCTCTTTATTATAAATTTCCATCTCTTTTGCATCATATTTTCCTGCACTTCCATCAGCTCTTACAGGAGTAAGTGATTTTTCACCTGCACGTCTAAAACCATATCCAATATTTACAGGACCTGCTGCAAAAATAATATTTTTCTTGAGAAAATCCCAATCAATTGCTTCAGGATGGTTATAAACAATTTCACGTGCTAAATAGTTCCAAAGTGCAAGGTCAGTATTTGGTCTGAAGATGATGTTAAAATCACCAAGATCACAGGTACGGTGTGTATATGTCTGAATATTTACTACTTTAACACGTTCTGGATCTGAAAGTTTTCTATCGGTTACACGAGACCAGAGGATAGGGTGCATCTCAGCCATATTTGAACCCCATGTGACAATTGTATCTGTTAGCTCAATATCATCATAACAACCAGCTGGTTCATCAATACCAAAAGTTTGGTAAAAACCAACAACAGCAGAAGCCATACAGTGGCGGGCATTTGGATCAATTGCGTTTGAACGGAATCCACCTTTCATCATCTTTTGTGCGGCATATCCTTCCATGATGGTATATTGTCCAGAAGCAAAAACAGCTACACCTTCAGGTCCACTTGCTTTGAGTGCTTTTCTAATGTGTGTTTCCATCTCATCATAGGCTCTTTTCCATGAAATTGGAGCAAATTTCCCATGTTTGTCAAATTCACCTTTATCATTCATTCGTAGAAGTGGCTGTGTAAGTCTGTCGGCACCATACATGATTTTTGCATTAAAGTAACCTTTAATACAGTTAAGACCACGATTAACAGGTGCAGCAGGATCCCCCTTGACTGCAACGATTTTTCTATCTTTACCGTCTCCTGTAGTTGCGAGCATAATTCCACACCCTGTACCACAAAAACGACAAGCCGCCTTATCCCATCTCCATTTTGATTCAGCTGTGTTTGCATTTGCTTCGAGCTCTGCTGGTACACTCATACCAATAGCTGCTGCTGCTGATGCTGCTGCTGAACTTTTTAAGAATTCTCTTCTTGAAAGTGACATGTTATCTCCTATGTAGCTTATTATTGAACTAACCTAAATTGTCAATTTACATCTTTATAGTAGCAGGTTTTGGGTTGTGTAGATTGACTTATGTCAATTTAGTAGGTAAATTACTTAAGAAAATATTTATAAT
>CAYRVR010000075.1:0-4308 GCA_964427835.1 uncultured Sulfurimonas sp.
ACGGTTTGTCCCACTTGTAACTTTTTTGCTTCTTGTTTGGAAAGAACAACTTCAACAAGTTGTTGCCCAATGGCAACTACGCCAACATAAATAACATCAACTTTTTCTAAGGCAAGTAGCTCTCCCTCAAAAGAGAATTTCTGGCTTCCTTGTGTTTGTAGCAGTACCTCTTTTGGGGTGCCGTCATCTATGATATTGCCATCTTCTAAGAGAATAACACGTGTTGCAAGTTTGTAGATTTCACTTGGATCATGGCTTACCATGATTGTTGTTGTGTGAAACTTTTTGTGCAGGGTGAGAATCTCTTTTTGTAGTCGTGCTCGCATACTAGGATCAAGTGCAGAGAGAGGCTCATCAAGGAGCAAAATTTTTGGACGTTGCATAAGTGCTCTACATATACTGACACGTTGTTTTTGCCCTCCACTAAGGCTGTTTGGATAGCGTTTTTTGAGTCTGTAGAGTTGGGTAAGTGTGAGGAGCTCTTTTGCAAGTTCTGGGTCATTATTGACAAAAAGAAGGTTTTTTTCAATAGTCATATTTTCAAAAAGGGCGTAGTCTTGGAATACAAAACCTATATCTCTTTTTTGTGGAGGGAGCTGCGTTTGGCTATTGAGCCAGATTTTTTTGTTTACTTCTATGGTGCCATGAGCCTCTTCTAAGCCTGCTAGAATCCGTAAAAGTGTTGTTTTTCCACTCCCACTCTTTCCACTAAGGGCAATAAATTCACCCTCTTGAATGTTAAACGCAGCACGCAAAGGCATAGTACCATTGGCTCCATAGAGCTCTTTATGGATGTCAATGTGTATCATATAGCAAACCTTTTTGCCTGTTTTGCGTTAAAAATATAGACGCTTAAAAGGACAACAAAACTGATGCCAACCATAAGGCCACTGTAGATATGTGCTGCTGTGTAGTCCATATTTTCAACCATTTCATAGATAGCCACAGAGGCAACTTTTGTCTCATTTGGGATGCTTCCTCCTACCATCAAGACTACTCCAAATTCACCGACAGTATGGGCAAAAGTGATAATGAGTGCGGTTAAAAGGGCTGGTTTTATATTTGGCAAGGCTACAAAAAATATGGTTTGGAATTTGCTCTTTCCTGCGATGTAGCTTGCTTCAAGCATGTTTTTGTTGAGACTCTCAAAACCATTTTGTAAGGGTTGCACCATAAAGGGGAGGGAGTAAAAACAGCTCGCAACGACTAAACCTGTAAAACTAAAAACAAGTTTGACGCCAAAAGTATCTTCAAAAAAAGCACCGATTGGGGAGTTTGCAGAGAGTGCCCAGAGGATGTAAAATCCTAAAACAGAGGGTGGCAGAACAATTGGCAGTGCTGTGAGTGCCTCTATGAAGGGTTTGCATTTTGATTTTGTTTGTGAAAGGTACCACGCAAGCGGAAGGGCGATACAAAAGAGTATAAACGCAGTCACTCCTGCAAGTTCAAAAGATAAAACAAAGGGCTCAAAGCTCATTGTAAAACTCCTACAATAGAGAAGTCACTCGCTTTTATAAAAGCAGTAACCTGCTCATTTTCACGTAGAGAGAGCTTCTCTTGTACTTTTGCCGTTATGATTGCTTCAAACCTGAAACCCTCAAAGTCAAGTTCGACGCTGCAAAGTAGTTTTCCTCTATCTAAAGAGACGACGGTGCAGGGGAGCTGGTTTTCATAACTAAGAAGAGCATTTTCTACCTGTTTGCCAATGCCAACCGCTGTAGGTTTTACTTGGAGTGCTACTTTTGTGTTTTTGTGTAACTCTTGTGAAAGTTCGAGACTCATCATTGTAAGCTCTTTTGAACCTGCCACAAATGTGACAATATGCAGGTTGTGCAGGTTTTGTACCTTTTGAATTGTGGCAGTAATGGTACTCATGGTAGAGTGTAACCATAGTTATGGAATATTTTACGTGCTTCTGGTGTGGCAATAAAAGTGTAAAAAGCATCTGCGGCTTGATTCCCTTTTGCTCTCTTGAGTAGAACAATGCCCTGCTTGATAGGCGTATAGAGTTTACTTGGTACTTCAATGTAATTACGCTCTTTTTGAAATCTTTTCATTTTGCTAGAGTAGAGTGCTGATTTTGCAATAAAGCCAATATCTGCTGCGGTCATGGTAAACGCAACAGTTTGAGCAATGGACTGCCCATATACAAATTTGTTTTTGATCTCATTATAAAGTTTAGCATTTTTCAGGGCTTCTACGGTGGCTGCTCCATAAGGTGCTGTTTTTGGATTTGCAATGGCAATGATATTGACACTTTTTACAATATTCATACCTTGTGAAAAATCACGCTCTTTGGTGCTGAGAATTGCTAATGCACCCTCTGCATAAATGCGTGGTTTTGTGATGGCGAGGCCCTCTTTGTAGAGTGCTTGTGGGTATTTCATATTTGCTGACATAAAAATATCATAGGGCGCACCATTTTTTATTTGTGCAGTAAGCTTTCCGCTGCCACCGAGAGTCGTTTCTACTGTAATATCGGGATGTTGTTTTTCAAATGCTTTTATAAGCGCAGGCATTGCGTAACTGACATTTGCTGCGACTGCTACGTTGATTTTTTGCGCATAGAGTGAAAGTGTTGCTATTAAAAGTGTGAGTATTATTTTCATAGTGTCATTATACACTATTTTGATAATCATTAAAAACTTATAAATCACTTAAATTCAGTTAATTATAAGGTTTAACGGATATACTTTCACAAAATTAAATACTTGAAGGGTTCTTGAATGAAATTTACAAAAATTGCAACTCCTGAACAAATCGATCAAAAATGGGTTTTGATTGATGCTGAAGGTAAAACTTTTGGTCGTATGATCACAGAAGTAGCTACTATACTTCGTGGTAAGAACAAAGCATGTTTTACTCCAAATATCGACTGTGGTGACTACGTAGTTATCATTAATGCTTCTAAAGCTAAATTTAACGGTTTAGGCAAAGTAGCAAACAAAGAATATTTTTCACATTCAGGTTACTTCGGTAGCACGAAAAGTGTTAAAATGACTGAGCTTTTAGAAAAAAATCCTGAGAAACTATACAAATTAGCAACTCGTGGTATGCTTCCTAAAAACAAGCTTGGTGCTAAAATACTTAAAAAATTAAAAGTTTATGCAGGTGCTGAACACCCTCACACTGCACAAATAGCTAAGTAAGGATTGATTATATGGCAAACAAAATATATGCAACAGGTCGTCGTAAAGCGTCTATAGCAAAAGTATGGTTAACTCCAGGAAGTGGTAAAATTACTATTAATGGTCTTTCATTAGACGCATGGTTAGGTGGACTTGAAGCGAAAAAACTTCGTGTAAAACAACCATTAGCAATTACTAAACAAGAAGAAAATGTAGATATCGTAGCAACAACTTTAGGTGGTGGTTTCGGTGGTCAAGCAGATGCACTTCGTCACGGTATCAGCCGTGCTTTAGTGGCTTATAACCCAGAGTTAAAAGCACTTCTTAAACCAGAAGGTATGATGACTCGTGATGCACGTGTTGTTGAACGTAAAAAACCAGGTAAACGTAAAGCTCGTCGTTCTCGTCAGTTCTCTAAACGTTAATCTATTTTCCCCTTTTTACCGATGCTTTTGCATTGGTAAAGCTTCTCTTTTTTCACTTTTTCTTTTGTAACTGTTTTTTATTATATAATACTTCCAAATATATTTAAGGATGTTATAACCGATGAAAAAATTTGCACTTGTGAGCCTTGTTCTTCTGCTTGTGATTATCGCTTCTCTACCAATTGTAGGCAATAGATTTATGCAACAATATACTGATAATGCAGTTGCTGTTCTTGCACAACAGGGCTTAAAGCTCAAAAGCGTGAAAACAAATTCGAGCTATTTACATACAACAAAACATTTTGAATTTATTGTTGAAAACTCAGATACTTTTGCGACATATCTCAATACGCACACAGCAAATAAAGTTCCCCTAAACGCAGCGTCAGGGTTGAATGGAACTGTAGTGGGAGCGGACCTTCGTTACAGTAATTTGCCATTTGCAAAGTCTATGACACTTGATATTTATCCTATTGAACTCTCAAAAGAGAT
Organism: uncultured Sulfurimonas sp.; assembly: GCA_964427835.1. Classification (GTDB taxonomy): domain Bacteria; phylum Campylobacterota; class Campylobacteria; order Campylobacterales; family Sulfurimonadaceae; genus Sulfurimonas. The sequence goes on from CAYRVR010000075.1 coordinate 4,046, forward strand.
GCAAAATGAGTTAAAAACAGAAGATATAGCGTTTTATAAAAAGTTTACTGCGTTCTTGCATGACAAAGGGATTTTGTATCATGTGGAATATAACCTTATTAATGATAAATTTAGCTCATACTTAAAAGATATTCATCAAAAATACCATCTTCATAATGGTTCTGATGTTTCGGTAGATGTTGTGGGATGGAGTTTAGATGGGAAAAATGTTATTACTGATGTGCTCCTTAAAAGTAGAGTAAAATTAATAGCAATAGATGCTA
>CAYRVR010000075.1:4408-8303 GCA_964427835.1 uncultured Sulfurimonas sp.
AAAGATCTTGACAAAGAGGCTTTGGCTCATCTAAGTGTCATTGCTGCACAAGGGCAAAATATGCAGATGCTTGCACAGCAACAGGCATTTCAAAAAGCGATGATGGAACTTCTTTCAAAAGGTTTTGTGCTGAATATTTCCAAATTATCTTTGGAAAAATTGGTACTCAATACAAAAGAAAACCTTGGTGGATTTGCTATTTCAATGGATTTAGATGTAAAAAAAGATGCAGACCTTGCAACAAAAATGCAAAAATCACCACTGATGCTTCTTGCTAATATAAAACTTGAGAGTAGCATAGACTTAGCACAACCACTCTATGAAAAACTCTTACAAAACTCACCTATGGCACAAAGCATTGACTCTTATGCGAAAAAAGTGGGAGAGAATGTACATTTTGATGTAGAGTTTAAAAATACAAAGCTATATGTAAATAATAAAGCAATCCAGTAGCAATGCACGTTCTTGTTCTTCTGTTTGTTGTAACGTTGTCGCTTTTTGCTTCAACACTACAACTTGCAACCTCTTCAAATCCGGCACGGCTCAATCCTCTCTTGGCGACTGATTCTTCTTCCGCTGAGATTACCGGTTTTATATTTAATGGTCTTGTAAAATATGACAAAGACTCAAAAAAAATCATTGGGGATTTGGCAGAATCATTCTCTTTTAAAAATAAGACAACACTGCTATTTCATCTGCGTCATAATGTGAAGTGGCAAGATGGGGCTGCGTTTAGTGCAAAGGATGTACTCTTTACCTACAAAACTCTCATCTCCGATAAAATAGCATCCCCCTATAGTGCAGGATTTCGTTTTGTAAAAGATGTGAAAGCACTTGATGACTACACTGTAGAAGTGGATTACAAAGAGCCCTATTTTAAAGCCCTAGAGACATGGATGATGGGAATTTTACCAGAGCATCTTTTAAAAAATGAAAAAAATATGATGAATTCGAGCTTCAATACCCATCCCATAGGAACAGGGCCGTATCGTTTGACACAGCTGGAACTTTCAAAAAATATTGAACTTACTGCGTTTGATGAGTATTTTGAGGGCAGACCGAAAATAGATAAGATCTCTTTTCATGTGATTGCAGACCCTATGACACGCTTGTTGATGTTAAAAAATGCCGAGCTAGACATAGGAAGTATTGAACCTTTAGTATTGCAGAGACAATTAGGCAAGGATTTTTTTCAAAAATTTAATATTTATGAGAAAATTTCACTCTCTTATACTTACTTGGGGTTTAACCTACGCCGTAAAAAGTTTCAAGACCCACGCGTGAGAGAGGCGCTCTCTTTAGCTATAAATAGACAAGAACTTGTTGATATTTTGTTCTTTAAACATGCAAAAGTCTGTAGTGGCCCTTTCTTACCGGGAAGTGCTGCGTTTAACCCTGATGTAAAAGTGCCAAGACAAAATATTGCAAAGGCGAAGGCACTGCTGCGTGCTGCAGGGTATGATGCAAAACATCCTTTTCGTTTTGAAATTGTTACCTCAAATGCAAGTTCTATCCGTCCTTATGCTGCTGAGATTTTACAGTACCAACTCAAAAAAGCGGGTGTAGAGGTCAAATTACGTGTTATGGAGTGGCAGGCATTTTTAAATATGGTTGTTTTTCCTCATAAATTTGATGCAGTGCTTTTGGGATGGGGTCTCTCTCCTACGCCTGATCCCTATCTTTTTTGGGACAGCGCAAGTGACAAAGCAGGTGGTTTTAATCTTGTAGGCTATCACAATAAAAAGCTAGATGCACTCATAGCACAATCACAAAAAATCATTGATAGAAAAAAGCTTGGAGCTTTGTGGAGAGAAATGTTTGCAATGATTGTAAAAGATAATCCCTACCTTTTTTTATATATTCCAAACTCTATTACAGCAGTCAATAAAAATATTAAACATATAGAACCGGCACTTGGCGGTATTTGGTATAACTACATAACATGGGAAAAAGAGTAAATGATAATACTATTTGATTTGGACGGAACACTTATAGATTCAACAGAGGCAATTTTGGAGAGTTTTCATAACTCATTTGATGTACATAAGCAGATACATCCTGCTGATGCGGAAATTACGGCACTTATTGGGCATCCATTGGATGTGATGTATAGGGAATTGGGCATAGCAGGGAGTGATATAGATATGTTTGTTGCAACTTATAAAGAGCACTATAGAAAGATTTCTACACAAAAAACAGTGCTCTTGGAAAATGCAAAAGAGGCAGTCATGGAAGCGGCTGCGTTTGCTTCGCTTGGAATTGTGACAACAAAGACCGGAAAGTATTCTCAAGTGTTGATGGAACACTTTGGACTTATGGAGAAGTTTGATGTGTTAATAGGTAGAGAACATGTACAAAATCCAAAACCAGATGCCGAACCAATTTTGAAGGCTTTGGAAAAATTTGATGTACAAGCGCAGGATGTATGGATGATTGGTGATACGCAAATGGATCTTATTGCCGCAAAAAATGCAGGAGTAAACGCTATAGGTGTGCTGAGCGGTTATGAAAAAAGAGATACTTTGCAAAACTACTGTGATATTATATTAAGTGATTCCTTAGCTGCAATATCATATCTCAAAAGTCTGAATAATTCCCACTCTTGACTTACGAGGCTATCTTACTTATATTATCAAGCTATATTTAAGTGCCAGTTGCCTAAAATACTGTTAAATAGACTTGATTATTTAATATTTAAAGTTTCTTGAAAAAATTGAAGGAGAATTTATGCTAGAAATTAGATGGCATAGTCGTGCTGGGCAAGGTGCTGTTACAGGCGCTAAAGGTTTGGCAGACGTTATTTCTACAACTGGTAAGCAGGTACAAGCATTTGCATTCTACGGTTCAGCAAAACGTGGAGCTGCTATGACAGCGTATAATCGTGTTGATGATAAAGTGATTATGAATCATGAAAAATATATGGAACCTGATTATGTTTTTGTTATCGATCCAGCCTTGGTATATACTACTGATGTAACGGTAAATGCAAAAGAAAATACAGTTTTTATTATTACAACACATATGACAAAAGAGGAACTTGTTGCTTCTCAACCAAAACTAGAGGGCAAAGAAGTACATACTGTAGATTGTATTAAAATTGCTCAAGAAACTATTGGTCGTGCTATTCCAAATACACCTATGCTTGGTGCATTTATGAAAATATCTGGAATGTATGATATAGAGTTTTTTAAAGAGAGTATGCAAAGAATTCTTGCAAAACTACCTCAAAAAATTGTTGATGCAAATATGTTGGCTATACAACGCGCATACGACGAAGTGAAATAAGGAGCTAAGAATGGCAAATACAGGTTGGGACGAATTTGAAATCGGAGCAATGCTTCGTACTTTTGAGGGTGAAGCAGGCGATATTGCCAATACGCTTCAAGAAGACCGTAACTATTCACCAAATAGCTCATTTACTGCAAGTGTAGCTGACTGGAGAATTGAAAAACCGGTTTTCAATAAAGATTATTGTATTGATTGTCAATTTTGCTGGGTATATTGTCCAGATATTTCAATTATTTCAAGAGATAAAAAAATGATAGGTATAGATATGGACCACTGTAAAGGGTGTGCAATCTGTGTTGAGGTTTGTCCTACAAATCCAAAATCACTTTTAATGTTCCCAGAACAAGCAGACGAAGAAGTAGAAATTGCTAATTGGCCTGCAAAAGAAACGAAGGAGAAATAGATGGCATTTGATAAAATGGAATTAAGAGATATAGAAGTATGGGATGGTAACTTTGCTGCTGCTCAGGCGATGAGACAGTGTCAAATCGATGTTGTATCTGCGTACCCTATTACACCATCAACTCCAATTGTTGAGGGTTATGCAAAATTTTTAGCTGACAATTATGTTGAAGGTGAGTTTGTAATGGTAGAGTCTGAACATGCT
>CAYRVR010000076.1:0-8275 GCA_964427835.1 uncultured Sulfurimonas sp.
ACGCCACTTCTATAGAGACAATCCAGACAAAAACTGCCAACACCACCAACCCCAAGTAGTAACACTTTTGCATTTTCAAGTTTTACAAAATCATCTTGCAGAACAAGTTTTATGCGGTCATATTTTGGCATCAATCCATCCACTTTTGTAATCTTTTCATACTTTCATACGCAGTTAAATCAAGCATAATCGGAGTAATAGAAACATAACCATCACGAATGGCTTCATAATCACTCACACCATTTTTACCCTCACGCGCTCTAAAATTCAGTGGATGTAGCCCCAACCAGTAGTGCTTTTCTCCCCGTGGATTTTGATGCATCTGAGCATCATTAGAATATACTCGATAGCCTGCATAAGTAATTTTCATTGCAGCATCAACTTTTTCAGGAGGGATATTTATATTTAAAAATTGCCGCTCCTTCAGTGGAAAATCATCATTTCGTATTTTATTTACAACTTTTTTAATTATCTTTCGCGCTAATGAAAAATCTCCATTGGGATTGGTAAAATCCATCACTTGAGAGATCGCTATAGAAGGAACATTATGCAGTACCCCTTCCATAGCCCCTGCAGCGGTACCACTGTATGTAATATCTTCTCCCATATTAGAGCCGCGATTAATACCACTCACAAGTAAATCTGGTTTTTTCTCTTGAAAAATTGTGCTCAAAGAGAGGTAAACGCAGTCAGTAGGCGTTCCATCATCAAGCTTAAAAAAATTCTCTTTTACAGCTACAAAACGTAAAGGTTTTGTTAATGTTAAAGAGTGTCCGCACGCAGACTTCTCAGTTGCAGGTGCAACAACTGTCACTTCCACATTTTCAAGTTCATGCAATGCCTCAACCAATTCATGCAAACCTTTTGCCTCATATCCATCATCATTTGTCACTAATATTTTATATTTATTATCCATAGTGTTATTTTATACAAAAGACCATTTACATTTTTATTATTTTTTCTCTCTAGTCAAGCAAACTTGACATTATCCTCGAACTTATTGTAAAATTTCACATACAAAAAAGGTACGAGAAGAGAAGATACCTTCGTAATCTTTCCCGCAATACAATCCTAATAAACTAAGGCAGTCATTCATATGAGCGAAAGCACTCCAACAGCACAACAACCCCGAAAAAATTCAAAGAACAATAATAACAACAGAAAAAACAACTCAAACTCTAGAACACATACTCCGGTAAAAGGGTCAAGTGTCGAAGAGCTCCGTACAAAAAGTATTGGTGAACTTGTAGAGATGGCAACAGCTCTTGGTGTTGAGCAACCAAATGAGCTTAAGCGTCAAGATGTCATTTTTGAAATATTAAAAGCACAGACAGCTCAAGGTGGATACATCCTCTTTAGTGGTATTTTAGAAATAATGCCTGATGGATATGGTTTTATCCGTTCCATTGATCAAAGTTTTAATGAAAGTATCAATGATGCCTACGTTTCAAACACCCAAATAAAACGCTTTGCTCTGCGTAATGGTGATGTAGTAACTGGACAAGTTCGTCCACCAAAAGACCAAGAACGATACTACGCACTTATCAAAATAGAAGCGGTAAACTCTCTACCACCAGAAGAGAGTAAAAAACGTCCACTTTTTGAAAACCTTACACCACTCTATCCTACAGAACAGCTCAAGTTAGAGTACCGTGAAAAAGGGCTTACAGGTCGTATGATGGATCTTTTTTGTCCTATTGGGAAAGGACAACGTGGACTTATAGTAGCTCCTCCAAGAAGTGGTAAAACGGAACTTCTTAAAGAGATTGCACATGGAATTACAACAAACCATCCGGAAGTAGATTTAATGGTACTACTCGTTGATGAACGCCCTGAAGAGGTAACAGACATGGAACGTTCTGTAAAAGGTGAAGTCTACAGTTCTACTTTTGATATGCCTGCAAAAAACCATGTAAAAGTAGCAGAGATGGTTATAGAAAAGGCAAAACGTCGCGTTGAAATTGGGCGTGATGTTGTCATATTACTTGACTCAATCACCCGTCTTGCTCGTGCTTATAATACCGTCACACCGTCAAGTGGAAAAGTGCTCTCTGGTGGGGTTGATGCAAATGCCTTACACCGTCCAAAACGTTTCTTCGGGGCTGCTCGTAACATTGAAAATGGTGGTAGTTTGACGATTATTGCAACAGCACTTGTCGATACAGGAAGTAGAATGGATGAAGTCATCTTTGAAGAGTTCAAAGGTACAGGAAATATGGAAGTTGTTCTTGATAGAAAAATAGCAGAGAGAAGAATTTTCCCTGCTATTGACATTCTCAAATCAGGAACACGTAAAGATGAACTTCTCATTGGTCCAGATGTCTTGCAAAAAGTCTTTATTTTACGCCAAATGCTCCATAAACAAGACAACGAAGTTGAAGCTCTTAAGTTTATTTACACTACCATGGGCAAAAAAGCTACCAACGAAGAGTTTCTTATGAGTATGAATACTGAAAAATAACTAACGCTCTTGCAAGATGATATTTACAATATCATCTGCTAGCATAATTCCTGGTTTGTAAAGTAGTTGCGAAGAAGGGTCATTAAATATCAGTGTTGTTGGAACCTCTTCTATCATAAAACGCTCTACTAAGCCCCCACACATCCCACTATCGATATCTAAAATAGAGACGTTTGTAACACGGTCATGCACCTCTTCGAGCTCCGATTCCATAATCTGGCATGAATCACAAAATGTAGAACCAAATTTTAAAACTACTGTATGGCCTTTTTCAAATTCCGCGGCTATAACCGCATCAAAATTCTCTTCATCTATTGTAATAAACGGCATAACTATCTCCTTAAATTTGTTACAAAAGCTTTAAAAGCATCCCCTCTTTGCATGAAATTTTTATACTCATTAAAACTCGCGGCAGCAGGAGAAAAAAGCACAATATTTTGCGAAACTTCTGCTGCTTTTTGCAAACTTTTTTCTAAATTTGGCATCAAAAAGAGCACTTTATTACTTTTACTTCCGCTCATTTTCTCATATATTTGCTTACCTGTTTCTGAAAAGCAGACAATATTTACAACACCACTCTCTTCTAAAAACTCTAAAAGTCCACTATAATCAACACCTCTATCATACCCACCAAGGATGAGTGTATCAACATCTTTTAAAATTTTTATGGCTTCCATAGTTGCTTCAGGAATGGTTGCAATAGAGTCATTGATATATTTCACACCATCTAATTCTGTGACAAATTCCAAACGATGAGGCAGTGTTCTAAACGCAGCGAGTGTTTCTACATAGGCACTATGCTCAATCCCTAAAATCTCTCCCAAAGTCTCTAAAATTTGCAATGTCGCATGGTGAATGTAGCCTTTTGTAATATCAAAAACATACGGCTCATGAAGCTCTTTGTTGTGCACATTATAAAATCTCGCTGCGTTTACCATAGACTTTGAAAAATAATCCTCATGATTTGTAAGATTTGTTATAAAAATATCATCACTTGTTTGGTGCGAGAAAATAGTAAACTTCGCATCAAAATACTCTTGCTTATTTCTATAATAATCCAAATGTTCTTCAAAAAGATTTGTTAATATTGCAATGTGTGGAGAATAGCCAATATGGTGTAGTTGATGTGAAGAAAGTTCCATAACTACGAGTGTCTCTGCATCAATATCTTCTATAATTTCTAAAGGACTTAGTCCAATATTTCCACATAAAAGTGACTTTTTCCCAGCATGTTTGAGCATGCTATCAATGAGAGTAACAAGCGTACTCTTGCCTTTTGTACCGCTAACCCCAATAATCTGCTTGGAAAAATGTTTTATAAAAAGTTCTGTAATGGAAGTAAAATTGTAAGCAGTCCAAGAGATACCAAGATTATAAAGAGAAATCCCCGGTGATTTTATTACAATATCTGCATCATGAAGTGCATCCAGGTAATTCTCACTCTTTTGCAAAGCACTATCGACAATAATTATTTCACTCTCTTGCAAATACTTTTTTGCAAATTTATGAAAAGAGCGTCCCTCGACACCATAACCAAATATCGCTATTTTTTTATAGCGCTGCAGTTCAGAAATGAAGTTTTTCAATGCGCTCACGCAACACCTCTTTAAATGGTTGTGGAAGGTTATTTTCCCCTTCAAAATCTACTTCTAAATCATACTCCATCTCTCTAGGCTGGTAATTTTTCAGTAGTTGCGGCAGCTGCGTTTGGGCATAAGATGCATATTTTTTTGAGAGTGCAAAATTCACCTCATCATAGGTACCTACACACTCAAAAGGTTTTACATTCTCATTTTGAGAGAGTCCATCAAAAAGTTCTTGCAAGGAGGCATCATCAAGCATATTTTTGGAAAATATCTTCTCTAAAGTAGCATCATCAATAAAATTACACAGCATAATGTAAGTAAAAAGACACTTTGGACACTCCCCACACCACTCATTTTTTTTACTTCCCACATTACAACTTCGAAAAGTGAAGAAGTGCTCACGTGCAACTTCACTAAAAAGTTTTGCGATATGAATCTCATCAAGTGGACGTAAAAAGCTAAAGTACTCCACATCATCTGTTATATACGCAGCAACATAAGCGCGAAAGTCATTCTCAAATTCTATTGATTTTGAGTATTGATGGTTGATTTTTTGTCCGTTAAAGATGATGTTTTCTTCATTTGCACTTGACTCATTTGAGAGGACTATATATTTTGAATCATACAAAAGTCCCAGCCAAATAGAGATAAAACCGACAATTGAAGAGAAAGGAATATGCCCATTGAGGTAACCTGCTTTGTTACAAGCTAAAATCTTCTCCAAATCCAGATTTCTTTGCAAACTAATCGCATTTTCTGGATGCTTTTCTAAAATAGTCTGTGAAGCAACAATAGGATTCATAGAGAAGAGCAAAGAGTCACTAAATCGCTCTTTTAAAAGCTCATAACTCACAAGAGAATCTTTTCCCCCACCAATAGGAATAATAGCCCGCTCTTTCGTTTTTTTGCTAATTTTTGCAAACTTTGGATCTGTGGCTGTAATAAATTCTACAAGACTCTCTTGTGTAATGGCAATATTGTTCACATAAATGAATTCACCCAAACCATTAAAATAGAGCTTTTGAAACCACTCTTTTTGCGCATCATTTAAGTATCCACACGCAATGTAAAACTCTTTTGGCGCTGCAATTTTATAGTAACTGATAGCCTCAGCAAGTCCAATATGAAAAACAATATTGTTCATATCAAAATCACTCTTTATTTTTGCATCTTTATGCAGTGTAAGCGAGTGTCTAAACGCAGTTACCTTCTCTGCTTCATGCAGTTCATATAGATAATGCAAAGAGAGTTCATGTGCACTTTCTCTTATTTCATAACTTTTATAAACAAATCTATTATTTTGTGAGCGTAATTCATTAAATGCTTTCATAAAGATGATTATAACATTACTTTAATACGTTATAATTTAATAAATTATTTTTGGAGTATCGCCTTTGCAAGAAGCACATGAAGTATTAGCAAGAAAATACAGACCATCAAACTTTGATGAGCTCATAGGTCAAGAGACCGTTGCACAAACTCTTTCTCTCGCACTTGATGCAAACAGACTCTCACATGCCTACCTCTTTTCAGGACTTCGTGGAAGTGGAAAGACTTCGACTGCGCGTATTTTTGCTAAGGCACTCATTTGTGAAGAGGGGATGAGCCATCAGCCTTGTGACAAGTGCTCTAACTGTATTATGGCTAAAGAGAACCGTCATATGGATATCATTGAGATGGATGGTGCAAGTAGCCGTAAAATTGATGACATACGCGATCTTATTGAGCAGACAAAATACAAACCAGCAGTAGCACGCTACAAAATCTTTATTATCGATGAAGTACATATGCTTACAAAAGAGGCTTTTAATGCCCTTTTAAAAACACTCGAAGAGCCTCCAGAATATGTCAAATTTATTCTTGCAACAACAGATCCGCTCAAATTACCTGCGACTATTTTAAGCCGGACACAGCACTTTCGCTTTAAAAGCATTGCTACAAAAAAAATAGTCGATCACATTGCACACATCCTCCAACTTGAGGGTATTAGCTATGAAAATGATGCCTTGGAAATTTTAGCACGTAGCGGAAACGGGAGTCTTCGTGATACGCTTACTCTTCTTGATCAGGCAATAATTTACTCCAAAAATCATGTGGATGTACGTACTGTTACCGATATGCTTGGACTCGTTGATCCCAAATTTATAGCAGATATTTTTGACACCGTTTTTGCTAAAGATTATGCAAAATTAGTCCAATACACAAAAATTCTTGAAGATTATGAAAGTGAAATGGTTGTAGATGAACTCATAGCCTACCTAAAAGAGAAAATGTACAATCAAGATGCTCTCTTTTCCACGCTTGTGCTTGACAGGTTTTTTAGAATACTTAGTGAGTCAAAATACCTCTTTAGTATAAATGCAGATGGTTCCTTCGTCCTTTCAATGATATTTTTTAAAATGATAGAAGCGCTTAAAATACGTGAAATTGACCAGATGATAGAGTCATTTGAAAAAGAGGTGACACGCCCTGAAATCACAACTCCTCCAAAAGCGCCAACCATACCGGTCCAATCAACTACTCCAGAGATGCAAACTGCTCTAGCACCAGCAGAAGAAGAAGTAAAAACTCCTGAGCAAACAAAAGAGCAACCCCAAACAGACATTGGCCTAGAAAAATTCCATGAACTCATCACAAAAATTCAAGATAGAAATTATGATTTAGCAGAGTGCTTTAAAAACAATATCACCTTTATATCGTTTACAGATGAGACGCTAACATGGGAAAGCTGTGCAAATGAAGAGTGCAAAAAAATACTCAAGCATGGCTATGCGGTCATTAAACAGCTCGTTCGTGAGACCTTCAGTTTTGCTACAAAAATCAAAGGCTTACCGTGTTCAAAAGAGCTTCAAGCACCACAAGGGCAACAGAGTGCTTCTACGGTTGAAGATATTGAAATTGGAGGTGGTGCGAGTTGTGTAGCTGGATGTGATGAGCCTTCTGTTGTTGATGAAATTAATGGAGATGACATCACAAAAGAGCCTATGGTGCAAAAAGCCATAGAGATGTTTGAAGCAAAAAAAGTCACCATACAATCAAAGATTTAATCAAAAAAAATTTCATTGCAACAAATTCCTTCTCGCTTACAGTAGCAAAGTAAAGCGACATAAGGCGTGGAGTTACGTTTTTTTATCGTCGCAAATTTCGACTGCTCAATCCCGAGCATTTTAGCAACATCTTTATCATAAATCCGCTTATTTGGTCTCTCTTTTTCTAAATGCAATTTTAAAATAGTTATAATTTCTCGAAAATCTCTCATTCTCACTCCTTGAAGTGAAAATATATAAAAAAAAGAGACAAAAGGAAAAAAATATGTCAGATTGTTATTGTTTTTTCTTTTTTTGCCCTAAGCGTTTGACAATATTTTTAAAAACCAAAGACATTTTCAAAAACTCTTTGTAGTGTTGGATCTTCACTACAGCATCATAATTTTTTTTATTTATCTCTTCAATATAGTCACTAAAATTTTCAACATCTTCTAGTAAAGCCTCTGCAAATTTTTTAACATATAAAAAAGCAATAAAACCAAAAAAAATCGTTACTAAAATAATTTCTGCCCAAATAGTATTGTATGTATCGAGGAATTTAAAAATGTTATCGTGCGCAGGATCTAAGTTAGAGAGTAGCATCTGTTTTAATAAAAAGTATGCAACAACATAAACGGCAATAAAAAGAAAAACAATTGTTACAAAAAACTTTTTAAAAATATCTTTTTTCAAATCTAGCACAGTTTGTATCCTACACCTCTTACTGTCTGTATGTACTCTTTGTCTTTGTTAGGGTCAATCTTCTCTTTAAGTCTGTTGATTGCGACATTTACTGTTTTATACTGATAATTTTCACTATCACCCCAAACACTTTCAAGTAAATAGTCTCGTTCTAAAACATTATTTTTATTCACTATAAATTCACTCAGTAAATCAAATTCAAGTTTTGTAACATCCACACTCTTGCCATCTACACTTACTGTTCTTGTACTCTTATCAAGCACAATATCACGATATACCAACCGTTCTTCATTAGAGAGTTTTTTAGACGTTCTTTTTAAAACAGAGCGCACACGCAAGATGAGTTCTTTCATATTAAAAGGTTTTGTTAAGTAGTCATCACCACCACGTAAAAACCCCTCTTCAACATCTTCATCTTTATCTTTTGCACTTAAAAATATAACAGGGACATCCATCCCCTCTTCACGCAACTGGGCAATGAATTCACTCCCCTCTACACC
>CAYRVR010000077.1:0-8089 GCA_964427835.1 uncultured Sulfurimonas sp.
TGATAGCCTGAAACTGATAGTATGAACCAAGTCTATTTGGATTTTCTCCGTATCTTCCATCTGTAGGACGGCGAGAAGGTGCAACATAAGCTGTTGCCCAAGGAGTAGAATCAAGTGAACGAAGAAAAGTAGCAGGGTGAAAAGTACCTGCACCCGCTGGAATATCATAAGGCTGTACAATATTACACCCCTGTTTCATCCAAAATTCTTGTAATTTCAGTAACATCTCGCTAAAAGTTATCATTTTATCTCTCTTTTAAAAATTAACGCAATTATATCCAAATTGACTTTTTTAGTATTTAAACACCATTGTAACGCGTATATATTGATTGTTTGCAGTGCTATCTGGTTCAAGATAACCTGTACCGTCACTACCATATACAACATTTGATTTTTGAATACTTTGGTTCTCATACTTATAACTACAGCCTATTTCGCGTGTTTTACTCAAGGCGTATGTCGCATGGAATGAGATTTCTAGAGTATTTGCTGCACCCAAATTAAAATCATTTGCAATCCCCGTTGCACTCATTTTGGGATGGATTCCATACTTATATCCCGACATCAGCCTTAATTCCATTTTGTCTAATTGGTATTGTAAAGCAATTTTAGGCTCACCATACACCCATTTATAAACCTCTACCTGACTTTGAGAGAGTTCTCTTTTCCAGCTACGCTGCCCAAACGCAGCTCCGTAAAGAAAGTGTACATTCTCCCAAAGGGTTTGCGCATACATATAATTTGCTTCAATATTGAGTATAGTATTGTTCGTACTACCTAAGAGACTTCCATAGCCTGCATTTGAAGAGAGATAGGCACCGACATAATCTGTTTTTCCCGATAAAAATTCCATTGTAAGCTCTAAAAGTGCATAATTACCATTCGCTGCGTTTAGCAAATATGATGCACCTACCCCAACACCAACCATTTGTGAAAAATCAGACTTTTCACTGTCTAAGATTTGAGAATTATCATCATATTCCCTGTAATCCATACTCATAGCTATAAGCGAAGTTTTCAGGGCAATTTTTCCCTCTTGCGCACTTAAAATACTCACAAAACCTAACAAAATAAGAAAATATTTTCTCATCAAACTTTACCCCTTTTTACAAATAATATCACCTACTTCCTTACCCAAGAAACCAGCGACTACATTACACTTTACCTTCAAAAGAAAAAAAACATTTTTTCTATGTGTCGGTGTTAAAGACTCAAAATTCCCCATTCCCTTACTAATGACAACATCTGCACTATCATAGAGCGCTTTTGCCTCTGCATTTGCCCTTGCATAATCAAATCCAGGCGTGTTTACTCCACTATCTACAAGATTACAAAGCGTGTCAAATCCTGCTTCTTTTGCCTCTTTCATAGTCACATCATTAATGATTGGCACCCCACGCACCATATATGTAAAAACAATTTCAGGGTAGAGTTTTTGCAGTGTTTGTATAAAAAGATAATCAAAAATATGTTCTCCGACATTATCTCCAAGAACTACAACAGAAGCTGCGTTTACGAGAGAATCTGCTAAATCTTGAAAATCATTATGGGCAAAATCTATCTCAAAAATTTTTGAAAGTTCTTCGTGAAGATCAAAATGTACCTGCGCAGCCAAATCAATTACATTTCCCGCTACAGCTATTTTTGTAGCTGTTAAAAGTTTGTTATCACTTTTTTGGAGTTGCTCTTCTAAAAAAGGAACAAAAGCGAGTGCTGTTTGCGTTGAGGACTCTTTCACTGTATCATATAGATCATCTTTGTGGGCAATCTCTGCCATCTTTTCATACACATACGCAGCAATTTGAGGAGGAGTTTGGGAAAATGAAAAAGAGTGACTCATCTGTTCTACACTAGAGAGAAGCTTTTGACGCAACTGCTCATCTGCATGAATTGCATCAGCGACCCGAATACTTTGGTTTACAATACAGCCAACACACTCATTTTGGATATTCATCTAATTTGTATGCTCTTCAATTGCCTTGTTCCACATTAGTTTATACTTACGACGCATAAACTCAACCTCTTGTTGAGAGAGTTTCAGTTGTTCTTGCAGGGTGTGGATTGTTTTTCTATCTTCATCATATAATTCTTGCAATGATGCCAAAGCCTCACGTAAAAATTCATTCTCAACACGTACAGCTTCGAGTGTTTCATCTTTTGCATCAAGTACTTTTTCATGAAGGTTTATAATCGTACCAATGGTCTTTTCAACAAATTCAGGCTGCACCACCATTTCATGGGTGTTTTTTTCACTCAACTCTTGCAGCTTTTGTGGAACAACAACCTCTGTTGCTCCTTTTGAAGGGTCAATATAGCGCACACCATCTTCAACTTTTACACTTAACTTTCCACGCTCTGCAAGCTCATTGACTGCAGTTATGTCAAGACCTGTTAATTGGCAGTACTCTTCATCATTCATCCACATTTTTCTACCCCCTCACACACAAAAACTATTTTATAATAGTCTCAATCTCTAAAGAATCCATCTCAACTTTTTTTGCCTTTGCAATGCGATCCTCTTTAAGTTTAATACTCAACTCTTCATTATCAAGTGCCAAGATTTGCATCGCTAAATAAGCAGAGTTAATTGCTCCTGCTTTTCCAATAGCAACAGTAGCAACAGGCATACCTGCTGGCATTTGCACTGTTGAAAGTAACGCATCAATACCACTTAAAGCCGAAGCAGACATGGGAACACCTATAATAGGCTTAATAGTCTTAGAAGACAAAACACCTGCCAAGTGTGCAGCCATTCCCGCTGCTGCAATAAACACCTGCGCGCCCTTCTCTTCTGCTTCTTGAATATACTCTTTTGTTCTCTCAGGAGAGCGGTGTGCAGAAGAGATAATCATCTCATAACTTACACCAAACGCTTCTAGAGTATCGGAACACGACTTCATAACCTCATAATCACTTTTTGAACCTATAATGATTGAAACAAATTTCATCTATTTTTTTCCTTTTATTATTTTTTTGGCGCTGTATTCATATCAGGATGTGCCGGTATCCTAAAAAATGTATATGCGGGAAACTTTGTTGGAAGCTCTATGGGATTTACATTTCCACTATGCACTTCTTGCCAAATTTTTCCATTTTCTGCTTTGAGCTGTTTGAGTTTCATATAGAATTTCCCATCTTTTTCATAGGTTGTTCCTATCTCATTATCGACAATTTCAACCTCTGAGCCAAGTGGAAAAACCGCTTCCATCTCATCACCCGGAAGCGTTTTGTACTTACATAAAAAATGTGTACCCGCTGCGTTTACGACACCACTCACCTGATGCGTTCCAAGCTGCATAGTAAAATCCAAACTCTGTGTATCATGTTTTTCAAATGGACGCGATACCAAATAAGCATCTGTATAACCACGATTTTGTAAAGATTGCAACTCGTACTGATACTTTTGTGTATCAATTGTATTGGCATAGTAGTCATCTATGGCCATTCTGTATGCCTTTGCTGTTGTTGCTGCATAGTAGGCTGTTTTTGTACGCCCTTCAATTTTTATAGAATCCACTGCCCCACTATCAAGGATCTCTTGAATGTGTGAAGCAAGATTGAGATCTTTAGAGTTCATAATGTAGGTACCAATGCCCTCTTCCTCTTCAAGTTTGAAAAGCGTTCCTGTCTCTGGATTTGCTGCATAGATTTCATATGGGAAACGGCAATCATTTGCACAACTTCCACGATTGGGAACACGTCCACTTTGCAGTGTAGATATAAGACAACGACCACTATAGGCAAAACACATAGAACCATGTACAAAAACCTCAAGTTCTAAATCAGGTAGTGCTGCTTTGATCTCTTTTAGATCCCGTAAACTAATCTCACGTGCTGTGATAATTCGAGTAGCACCCATCTCATGATAAATTTGTGCATCAAGCACATTCATAACATTGGCTTGTGTTGAGAGGTGAAGCGGCATATCCGGTACCAAATCATGGCAGAGTTTGAGTACACCCGGAGTTGCAACAATAAAGGCATCCGGTCCAAGTTCTCCCATCGCTACAATATGCTTTTTCAAAAGATTAAGCTGTGAATTAAACGGAAAGCCATTTATTGTTGCATAGACCTTTTTTCCGCGAGCGTGGGCATACTCTATTCCCTCTTTAAAATCCTCCATAGAGAACTCTTTTCCCGAACGGATCCGTAAAGAGAAGTGACTTACCCCACCATATACAGCATCTGCACCAAAGTCAAATGCAATTTTTAATTTTTCTAGCGTTCCCGCAGGAGATAATAACTCTACTTTTTTCATTTATTTCCAAATTGTTCTAATAAAGCTTCTATATCGTCAGTAGAAGCTACGTCTGTGCTTGTGTCACCCTCAATGTGTTTTGCGGAAGAGACACGTTTTTCATCATCAATTTTCCCTTCAAAAAGAGTGCTCATGTAGCGAGAAAGTGATCGCATTACATTAACAACACGCTCTATTTTTTGTCGGTGAATATCTTGGTACTGCATGATATCCATAACATTCATAATAGCATCACCACTATCTTGTAAAGATGCAACAACACTGTCGGCTTCTTCTAAAGCACTCTCATTAAGTTTCAGTTGCGTTTTAAATGTCTCAATATCAGGAAACTTTTCACTGAGCGTTGTAAAAAGATCTACATTTGCATTGAGTACTTTAATGACCTCATTTACAGATTCCTCTTTTTCCATCAAATCAGAGCTAATACCCTCAATAATGTCAAAAATCTCTGTTGCTTTTTCTTCACTCTCTTTTGTCACATCATCAAGTTGATGGACCATTTTATTTTCATCTGTAGCAGGAAGCGGTAACTCCGCAGCCTCAATACTTGCAGTAATCGGATCTTCAGCAACTACTTCTTCTTCCCCCGAAGCTTCAGCAACCTCATCACCTACAGACTCACTCTCTCCCTGCTCTTCATCATCAGACATCTCATCCATATCTAAACCGCCACTCATCAATGCATCTAGTTCTTCTTGAGTCATAAAAGTGCTCCAAAATTGAATAATTTATTAATTCACACTATAATAGCATAAAATATATAATACGAGAAAAAATATGATTGTTGATTTACATAACCATACCCCCCTGTGTAATCATGCTGAGGGAAGCATGGATGCCTACATTCAAGCTGCAATTGCAAGAGGAACAAAGTTTTTTGGCTTTGCTGACCATGCTCCTATGGATTTTGATCCTCACTACCGCATGCAATTTAGTGAAATGGCACAATATGAGGCTAATGTCCGCCAAGCAAAAGAAAAATATGCCGACAAAATCACAATTTTACTTGGCTACGAAGTAGATTATCTACCCGGTCATATGGACAAAAGAGTTCTAAACGCAGCAGTTGATTACCTCATTGGTTCTGTGCATTTTATTAATGAATGGGGGTTTGACAATCCTGAATTTATAGGACGCTATGAGAGTGAAGATATTGATGAAATTTGGAAGAGCTATTTTAAAGCAGTCCAAGAGATGGCTGAGAGTAAACTTTTTAACATAGTCGGACACCTGGATCTGATAAAAATTTTTAAATTTATGCCAACGCAAGGTATTACCCAACTTGCAAAAGATGCTCTTCTTGCCATTAAAGCAGCAGATATGGTTTTAGAAATCAATGTCGCAGGATACAGAAAACCTGTTGCAGAGGCCTACCCCTCAAAAGAACTTTTAACAATGGCATTTGCACTTGACATTCCCATCACTTTCTCATCAGATGCACACAAACCAGAACAGGTAGGACTCTATGAGAAAGAAGTTGTCTCACTTGCAAAAGAAGTAGGCTATACAAAATGTGCCTATTTTCAAAACAAAGAAAGAAAGTTTATAAACTTTTAACTCTTTGTGTTTACTACCCACATGGAAAAAATATTAAGATAGTTCCAAAATGATTCTATATATTCTTCTTTTACACCCTCTTTTGCTAACTCTTGTAAAAGTGGTATGTAGAGTTCAAGCCAAACTTTACGTGCATTTTCATCAATTCTAAAAGGAGCATGGCGCCCTACCATCTGATGCTCTCCTCGGCTTTGCGTAAAGTAATCAGGTCCTCCAGATATTTCAATCAAAAAATCTGCAGCATGCTTTTGTGCTTCTGCAAAATCTTCATCATCAAAAATAGGAAACAAAAAAGCAATATCACTCGTCTTTATAGACTCATAATGATCAAACACAAGTTTTCTAAAACGCTCTTCACCAAGTTCATAAAAAAAGCCGGGATGTGGCTTTGCAACGGGAGGTCTTACATCTATTGTACCTTCACTAATTGTTAATTGCATCTCTTTTTCCTTACAAGTTTGTGTAATAATTTTGTGCAAATTATACAAATAATTGCTATAACTAAATTTAAAGTTTTAATTAATGATAGCACTTGTATAATACTTTTATAACTAACAATAAAAAGGATTTACGAATGGGTAAATATATAGAACTAACTGGATCAAATTTTGAAGCTACTCTTGCAGAGGGTGTATCACTTGTAGACTTTTGGGCACCATGGTGTGGGCCTTGTCGTATGATTGCACCTGTAATCGAAGAGTTAGCAGAAGATTACGATGGAAAAGCAAACATCTGTAAAGTAAATACAGATGAGGAGCAAGAAATTGCTGTAAAATTTGGTATCCGTTCAATTCCAACTATTATGTTCTTCAAAAATGGTGAACTAGTAGATCAAATCGTGGGAGCACAATCAAAACAAGCTCTTGCTGAAAAATTAGACGCTTTATTAGCATAGTTTTACGAGAACAGCGATGGCAAGAGGAGGAGTAAAGAGCTTCTTTTCTCTTTCGACTCTTCTTGCCTCTTTCTTTGGCGCGGCGATGATTGCCGGAGCTTTCGCCTACTTCAACTACAAATTTTCTGAGTATAAGTTTATCAACTTTAAAGATTTCGTTTTTTACGAAAAGAGTGATATTTTTATTCCAAAAGCAAAAAAATATATTGTCGTTTTTTACTCTTCAAGAGAAAAACAGAGTAGTGATGAACTTGCCAGACTCAATCTTCATTTGCCAATTTTGGCAATCGACTACTACAACCAAGCACATAAAAACTCTCCATACACAACCTTTTTGCGGAGTGGAACCAATACATCATTAAAGTTTATCCAGCGTTTTAACATTTATGATGTCCCCTCTATTTTTATTATAAAAAGAACAAAAGAGAGTCTTTATAAACAAGATAGTATGATAAGAAAATTAGACAACTTACAAGAATTAACAAAAGAGGTAAATAGACTATGAGTGAAATTTTAGATTGTGCAATTATCGGAGGTGGACCAGCCGGATTAACAGCTGGCCTTTACACTACAAGAGGTGGCCTTGAAAATGTTACTATGTTTGAAAAAGGAATGCCAGGCGGGCAGATAACACAAAGTTCTGAAATTGAAAATTACCCTGGTGTTACAGGTGATATTACAGGGATGGATCTTATGATGCCATGGCCCGAGCAGTGTCAAAAATTTGGCCTGAAACACGATATGGCAGAAGTCAAACAAGTTACAAAAGAGGGAAAACTTTTTAAAGTGTTCAAGTCAGATGATTCCGTAGTAGAGGCACACAGCGTTATTGTTTGTACGGGTTCGTCTCCAAGACGTGCAGGCTTTGCGGGTGAAGATGAATTTTTTGGAAAGGGTGTGAGCACCTGTGCTACCTGTGATGGATTTTTTTACAAAGGCAAAGAGGTTGCGGTTATAGGCGGTGGTGACACAGCACTTGAAGAAGCACTTTACCTTGCAAAAATATGTTCTAAAGTATATTTAATCCATAGACGTGATACTTTCCGTGCGGCACCAAATACAGTAAAAAGAGTAGAAGAAAATGACAAAATTGAGCTCATTCTCAACTCAGTACCGCAAGAAGTGTATGGCGATGCAAGTGGTGTTAATGGTATCAAAGTCAAAGACAAAGAGGGAAATATACGGGATATTGTCGTTCCTGGTGTTTTTACTTTTGTAGGCAATGATGTCAATAACCAAACACTTATTCAAAATGATGGTAGCTTCTTATGTGATGTTAATGAACAAGGACAGGTCATCGTAGATTTAAGTATGAAAACTTCTGTTGCAGGACTTTTTGCAGCAGGTGATATGCGTATAGAAGCACCAAAACAGGTAGT
>CAYRVR010000078.1:0-8081 GCA_964427835.1 uncultured Sulfurimonas sp.
TTTTGAAAAGGAACAATAGATGAAAAAAATATTACTCTCACTACTTCTGCTTATGGGCGTTACACTCTTTGCAAAAGATGTAAATCCACATGTTATTTTACAAACAAATCAAGGAAACATTGAATTAGAACTCTTTCCTAAAGTAGCTCCTCTTGCAGTAGAAAATTTTACAACCCATGTAAAAGAAGGCTACTATAACGGCATTGCGTTTCACAGAATTATCCATAACTTTATGATTCAAGGAGGAGACCCTACTGAAACAGGACGTGGGGGAGAAAGTATTTGGCATAAAGATTTTAAAGATGAATTTGGGGCTAACTTAGTCTTTGACAAACCCGGAATTTTGGCTATGGCAAACAGAGGACCAAATACCAATGGTAGCCAATTTTTCATTACCACAGCACCCGCTCCGTGGCTCAATGGCGGATATACTATTTTTGGCAAAGTTGTAGGCAAAGAGTCAATGAAAACACTTTTTAAACTCAATAATGTTACTACAAATGGAAGAAGTGGTGGAGACAGACCACTTGAGCGTCAAGTTATTATAAAAGCCTTTCTAAAATAATGAAACTTTTTTAGAAGTGTAAAAGAGCCTTTTGCACTTCTAATGCTTGTTTATGTGCATATACATCATGCACACGTACAATGGAAGCTCCATTTCTAAAAGCTTCTAAGTGCAAGGCAAGCGTACCTGGCAATCTTTCCTGCACACTCGAAGGAAAAATAGCGTCTATCATCGATTTTCGTGAAGCACCTACGAGCAACTCTTTTTCAAGTAACATAAAATGTTCTAAATTTTTAATAAGTGCAATGTTATCCTCAAGACGTTTTCCAAAACCAATGCCAACATCTAAAATAATATCTTTCACCCCAAAACGTTCCGCCTTTTCAATGCGTTCTTCAAAGAAACGGTAAATATCATCAAGGAGATTTGTGTAGGTTGGATTTTGCTGCATGGTTTGTGGTCTGCCTTGCATATGCATGAGTACAGCTGTAGCATTATAACTTGCACAGAGTTTAGCAACCTCATCATTTTCAAATCCTGTAATATCATTGACTATTTGAAATCCGGCATCGAGTGCTTTAGCAATAACACTAGGTTCAAAACTGTCTATACTAAAAAGTATTTTCTCACTTAGTCCCTCTTGCTCGATAAGTTCAAGAATGGGAGTAACTCTTTGCAGCTCTTCTTCTGCGCTCACAACCGCTGCGTTTGGACGAGAAGAGACCGCGCCAATATCTATAATATCGGCTCCCTCTTCCATCATCTTTTCAATTGCTACAATTGCATCTTGAGCTTTAAACCTGCTTCCACTAAAAAAACTATCATCATTTGCATTGACAACACCCATAATCTTACACTCTTGCGCTTTTTTCAGTGCTGCAATTTTTTTTAATTTCGCAGCAAGTTCTTTGAGTCCAAAAGGTTGGGCAAGCTCTTTTCTTGCGAGCATTTGCAACTCTCTAGTTGTTGCAATCAAAAGTGCATCAACTCTTTTTTGTGCAGCGACAACTGTCCCTTTTGGCACTGCCAAATCAGCACCAACAGAGAGTGCATCCTGCTTTAAAATATTGGCAGCACCTACGTGTATATCTTTTAGGGCAACCAAATGGTGTTGTGCCTTTGCACTTAAAATTGCAACGCCACCGCTATCAACACCCAACTCTTTAAGATATCTTGCAATATTTATTTCACTTGAGAGTAACTCGACTACCATTTAACGCTCCTTTGCAAAACTCATCACAAGCATTGCTAAAACACTCTGTGGTCTTGCGTTTAGATCCAATAAACGGTATGCTTTATCAAAAAGATCCAGCTGTTTTTCACTGAGTATCAATTGATCAACAACTGTGGCCCTATGAAACAGTGCTTCTACAAGTGCTTTTGCTTCATTTTTCGGAATCCGTGCATTCTCTTTTAAAAAAGCAAAAACCTCTTTGTAATCAATCCTTGCCAAATGCAAATCAAGCTCTTTTGTTTGACAAGAAGTATCGCTGCTAAAAATTGGCAAACGAGAACGCACCGTTGGTAAAAGATTTGATTTTGTAGGGGAGATAAGAATAAATTCTATATTAGTAGGAGGCTCTTCTAAAAGTTTTAAAAGAGAATTCTGCGCAACATCGGTAAACTCTTTTGCGGCAATTATGATGTACTTTGTCTCTGATTCGCTGATGTATGCTTCAGCTGTAACAAGTTTTGCATGTTCAATTTTAAAATTATCTTCCAAGAAGCTCACAACACGAAAACCATGCAACTGCTCTGTCAATTTTTGCAACTCCTCTTCAAGGTCGGTTGCTATAAGAATATGCCCCTGAATTTTATACTCACTACTCTTAGGAGCTTGCATCAACCTCTCCAAACATAGTTGCATTAAGAGAAGCATTAAAGAGTTTAAAAAGTTGCAACAATTTAATATCTAAAGAGGTGTCATACGACTTCATTGTAAAAGCATTGTTGAAATCTTCATCAAAAATCCAAAAATAGCTCTCGTCTTTTCTTTTTGCTATATCGCTGCGTTTATCATCGCCTTTGCCAATATACCAAAAGAAGTAATCATCTTTATACGATTGTGAAATCATATCATCTACAAAGTCTATCATCTCTCCACCACTAAGATTGTTGTAATGGGCATAAATACTGTCTATACTTAGAATAGGAACAAGTGGTCTATCTAGCTCTAATGTATTTATGGAAGTCAGTATGTAGTTCTCAAGCCACTTTCGCTTCTCATCCGTAATGAGAATGATAGTTTTTCCATTAAGAATTTGATTGAGTGCATAGGCAGTTGTCTTGGACCATTCAAAACGGTACTCTTCTAGCCAAGAGAGACTTCCTCCCTCCTCGCGTATAGCATCAAGACTCCACTGTGCAAAATCAGGCATATTTGTTCTTATTTTTCTAACTCGTATGCATCATGAAGGCTTCTTACCGCAAGTTCTGCATATTTTTCATCAATTACCATAGAAATTTTAATCTCAGATGTAGAGATCATATTGATATTAATATTCTCTTTTGCCATCACAGAAAAAGCTTTTGCGGCAACACCTGCGTGTGATTTCATACCCACACCAACTACAGAAACTTTACAAATGTCTTCATTATACGAATCTGATTGGATCTCACCATCTTTTACAAAAACATCAACAACAGCTTTTGCATCACCAAGTTCACCAACAGGAACGGTAAAATCAATGTTTGTAGTCTCATCAACCGCTTTTGTTTGAATGATCATATCAACATTTACATCAGCATCAGCAAGTCTGTTGAATATATCTGATGCAATTCCAGGTCTGTCTTTTACGCCACATAAAGAGACACGAGCTTGATTTCTATCTAATGCTATTCCACTAACTAATGGTTTTTCCATAATATTTTCTTCCTTTGTAATTAATGTTCCCTCTTCTTCAGAAAAGCTACTACGTGTTACCAAATTTACATTGAGCTTTTTTGCCATCTCCACAGAGCGGTTTTGTAAAACTTTTGCACCTAAACTTGCAAATTCAAGCATCTCATCATACGAGATTTTTTCAAGTTTTCTCGCCTTTGGCTCAATGCGAGGATCGGTTGTATAAATACCACTTACATCCGTATATATCTCACACAAATCAGCACCTAAAGCCCCAGCAATAGCAACAGCACTCAAGTCACTTCCACCACGACCGAGTGTTGTCACATCACCATTCTCATCTACACCTTGAAACCCAGCGACAACAACAACTTTTCCTGATTGAATCTCTTGTGTCATATTTTTTGGATTTATCTCTTCTATTCTTGCTTTGGTATGGCTTTTATCTGTTACAATTCCTGCCTTACGGCCTGTCATTGCAATGGCATCAACACCCATCTCTTGTAAAGCTATAGAGAGCAGTGATGCAGTCACCCTCTCACCAGAGCTTAAAAGCATATCCATCTCAGCACGTGCCGGATTCTTTGAAAAATGTTCAGCATACCCTACGAGTTTATTTGTCTCTCCACTCATTGCAGAGACGACAACAACTACATCATTTCCCTCTTTTTTTGTTTTTGCCACACGGTTAGCGACATTTTGAATACGCTCTAAATCACCAACACTTGTTCCACCAAATTTTTGCACTATCAGCATTTATAAAATTCCTTCCTTTATAAAATATTGCATTACTTTTTCATACACAGGTTTTTTAAAATGTGCTGTTAGATTTAAAACATCATCTACACTCACATACTTAAAATCAGAAAATTCCGGATGTTTGGTATGAATATTCACCACAGCATCCTTGTTAAGTTTTACTACGTAATACTTTTGAATTTGTCCCTTATATGGTTGCATTTTTTTGAGTATTTTTGGTGGAAAATCATAGGAAATCCACTCAGGATACTCTGCTACTATCTCTGCAGATTTTGTTCCTATCTCCTCTTCCATTTCACGAAAAAGTGCGTCTTTGACCTCTTCGCCCTCATCAATGCCACCTTGAGGAAATTGCCAAATATCACTCAAATCATTTCTTTGTGCAATAAAAATCTCTTTTTTCTGCGGATAGTTATTTGAAACTATAATCATAGCTACATTTGGACGATATTTTTGCCTATTATGCATCATCTCTACCTAAATTAAATTAGCGGGATTATACTAAAAAGCTTGTAAGGTACTACTTAAAAAAGAAATTATCAAAAAAATTAGCTATACTTTCGCTATGTTACTCTATATTCATATACCCTTTTGCGACTCCAAATGCTCCTACTGTGCCTTTAACTCTTATGTTGATAAATTCCATCTCAAAGAGTCTTATATGCAGATGTTACTTGTACAACTCGAGTACGAACTCAAAAGATTTCAGGTACAAAAAAATTCCATAGAGACTATTTTTATTGGAGGTGGTACACCCTCAACTGTTGCTCCGGAACTCTACGTACCCATTTTTGAACTCCTTAGCCCGCTACTACAAGCAGACGCAGAGATTACAAGTGAAGCAAACCCAAACAGTGCCACTTTAGAGTGGTTAGAGGGGATGAAACAACTCGGTGTCAATCGCATCAGCTTTGGCGTACAGAGTTTTAACAAAGAGAAGCTCAAACTCCTTAACCGTGCGCATACCCCAGAGATGGCACAAGAGGCTCTTTTAAACGCAGCAAAAGTTGGTTTTACGAACCTGTCACTTGATATCATTTATGCAACACTTGGCGATACAAAAGAGCTCTTAGAATATGATCTAGCCACTGCGTTTAGCCTTCCCATAAACCATATAAGTGCCTATGCTTTAACCATTGAAGAGGGCACTGTGTTTGCATCACGCCCACAAATATCTTCAGAACAATTAGAGCTCACACAATGGCTCTTTGAGCGGATAAAAAAAGAGGGGTTTGAGCAGTATGAAATCAGTAATTTTGGATCCTACCGCTCACAACACAACCTTGGATACTGGCAATATAAAGATTATATTGGACTAGGAGCAGGAGCTGTTGGAAAACAAGGACAAACACGCTTTTATCCTACACCAAATATTGAAGAATACATTGCAAATCCTCTAAAAATTGACACAGAAGCACTCACGCTTCAAGACCAGCATATTGAAAAAATTCTTCTTGGACTGCGTTCATCAGTAGGAGTACAAAACACACTTTTGAGTGATGAAGAAAAGATTAAAGCCTCCATACTTGTACAAGAAAACAAATTGTATGTAAAAAATGATACTTTCTATAACAGTGACTACCTTTTAGCAGACGAGATTGCTCTGTATTTAACTTCTTGAAGATTATTTAATCATACTTTAGATAAAATCACAAAACTGATAATTTTTATAAAGGCGTAATATGTTTGGTATGGGTTTTACAGAGATGCTTCTCATAGCAGTTATCGCTATTCTTTTTCTAGGTCCAGATAAACTCCCTAGTACAATGATAGAGATTGCTAAATTTTTTAGAAATGTTAAAAGTACAATTGGGGATGTAAAAAACTCTTTAGAAGAGGAGATGCATGTCTCAGATATTAAAAAAGAGGCGCTTGCATATAAAGAGGAGTTACTCCGAGCAACCGAGCAGGTAGAAAAGGTAGCTGATATGCCTGCACATGCAACAAGTTCTTTGAATGCATACGCTGATGATATTTTAAAAGATGAGGAAGTAACACCTCCAAAAGAGCACAATAAAGAGCCTCAAGAGGTTACTTTTAAGAAGAAAAAGAAAAAAGAAGAAACAACACCAAAAGAAGAAGATGAAATAGATGTTTGATGAATTACGACCACACTTAGTAGAATTAAGAAAAAGACTTGCTATTGCAGCAGGAAGTTTGATAGTTATGTTCTTTGTAATGTTTTACTTCCATGAACCTCTCTTAAACTGGATGGTAGAACCACTCAACAAAGCACTTATAGAAGTTGGAAAAGTTTCCATTCACGCCGCAAACGGAATGGTTACGACATCACAAGTTGGTGGAGCATTTTTCGTGGCATTAAAAGTCTCCTTTTTTGCCGCAATTTTAGGGGCACTTCCTATTATTCTCTCACAAATCTGGCTCTTCATAGCACCGGGGCTTTATGCTCATGAGAAAAAAATGATTATTCCTTTCATTGTGGGTGGAACCGTTATGTTTGGCTTGGGTGTTATGTTTGCCTACTATGTTGTAACACCTTTTGGATTTGATTTTCTCATTACCTTTGGTTCCTTTAAATTTACTCCGCTTATAAATATAGAAGATTATGTAGGTTTTTTCACCAAAATTATGTTCGGATTTGGACTTGCCTTTGAGTTGCCAGTTTTTGCTTACTTCTTAGCACTCCTTGGGCTCGTTGATGACAGACAGATGATGGCATTTTTCAAATATGCTATTGTAATTATCTTTATAGTTGCTGCACTGCTTACTCCACCAGATGTACTTACACAGTTACTTATGGCTGGACCACTTGTGATTTTATATGGAATATCCATTCTTATCGTCAAAATGGTAAATCCTGCACCACCTCTTGAAGAGGAAGAAGAAGACGAAGATAATGAGCAAGAAGAGAATGAAGCAACAGCAAAAAAAGAGCTAGAGCCACAAACTCCAAAAGATGAAACAAATGTAGATGAGAAAAAAAGTGAGTAACAAAGAGTTACTCACACAAAGCTATGACTTTACACTTCCAAGTGAACTCATAGCAGACTACCCAGCAAACCCTCGTGATCATGCAAAACTGCTTGTTTATAACCGAGCAGATGACACCATTACCCATGCCTATTTTTATGATTTAGAGAAATTCCTTCCAAAAGAGTGTGCCCTTATATTTAATAATACAAAAGTTATCAAAGCAAGACTTTTTGGACATAAAGCTAGTGGCGGTAAAATGGAACTGCTCATTAACAGACCCCTAAACGCAGTCGATATAAATGTTTACATCCGAGGAAAAGTAAAAGAGCAAACAGAAATTTTTTTTGATGAAAACCTTATGGCAAGAGTTACTAAACGCAACGACGATGGAAGCCGTGAAGTCAATTTCTTTTTAGAAGAAAAACTCCTGCGTTTTGAAGATTTACTGCCTATTATAGACAAAATCGGCCATATTCCTCTGCCTCCTTATATCCAAAGAGAAGATGAACAAGCTGATGCGAATGAATACCAAAGTGTCTTTGCCAAAGAAGCAGGTGCAGTCGCAGCACCTACAGCATCTTTACATTTTACTCCTGATCTGCATAAAAAAATTACACAAAATTACAAACATGCCTATATTACACTCCACGTTGGCAGTGGCACTTTTAAGCCAGTAGAGGCCGAAATTATTACCCAACATCCTATGCATTCGGAGTATTATGAAATTTCAAATGAGGCAAAAGCCATTCTCGACTCTGATATTCCCATAGTGAGTGTCGGTACAACATCTACACGTACCATAGAGTTCTATGCAAAACATGGCAAAATACAAAAAGGTGAAGCAAATCTCTTTTTACATCCGGGCAATACACCAAGCCGTGTCAATCATCTGCTTACAAATTTCCACCTTCCAAAATCAACACTTTTAATGCTTGTAGCCTCTTTTGTAGGACTACAAAAGACGCAGGAACTCTACAAAGAAGCCATAAAAAACAATTACCGTTTTTACTCCTATGGTGATGCGATGCTTATTCTATAAAG
>CAYRVR010000079.1:0-8022 GCA_964427835.1 uncultured Sulfurimonas sp.
TATTGGTGGTAACCATACAATTCACGGATGTAGAAGAAATATTGATTTAAATTTTATTTTGATTAATAACTTTATCTATGGTCTTACAAATTCTCAAACTTCTCCAACTACACCTCGTGGTATGTGGACTGTTTCACAAAAGAATGGTAATATTGACCCAACTTTTAACGCTTCTAATTTAGCAATTGGTGCAGGAGCTTCTTTTGTTGCTCGTGAGTCAATGACAGATCCTAAAAAATTAGAAAAAATTCTTGTAAAAGCATTTTCTCATAAAGGATTTAGTTTTATTGAAGTTCTTTCAAACTGTCATATTAACCTTGGCCGTAAAAATAAAATGGCAAGTGCAATGGAAAACTTAGAGTGGATTGATAACATTACATTACCACTTAAGAAATGGGAAGCACTCGAAGATCCAATTGAAAAAGAAAACATTCTTCCAACTGGTGTATTAAGAGAAGTTGAACAAGAAGAGTACTGTGATATGTATGCAGAGATTCAAAAAGCTGCACAGGGTCAACGTCCAAAAATCACACAAGATGATTTTGAGAAAAAAATATAAGGAGTTATAAATGAGACACACTTTACGATTTACTGGTGTTGGTGGGCAAGGTGTTTTGCTTGCCGGTGAAATTATGGCTGCTTGTAAAATTAAAAATGGTGGTTATGGTTTAAAAACTGCTACTTATACTTCTCAAGTTCGTGGTGGTGCAACAGTTGTTGATATTACTCTTGATGATGAAGAGATTCGTTATCCATATGCAAATGAAGGTGAAATTGATTTTATGCTTTCTGTTGCAGATGTCTCTTTTCACCAATTTAAAAAAGGTGTAAGACCTGGTAATAAAATTGTTGTTGATCCAAATCTTGTTCATCCAACTGATGAAGATAGAAAAACATGGGAAATTATTGAAATTCCTATTATTACTATTGCAAAAGAAGAGGTCGGTAATGTTATTACTCAATCTGTTGTTGCTCTAGCAATTACAAATACAATGACAAAAGTACTTCCAGAAGAATCTTTGATTGAAACTATGCTTTCAAA
The DNA here is from genome assembly GCA_964427835.1 of uncultured Sulfurimonas sp. Classification (GTDB taxonomy): domain Bacteria; phylum Campylobacterota; class Campylobacteria; order Campylobacterales; family Sulfurimonadaceae; genus Sulfurimonas. The sequence continues at coordinate 1,043 of CAYRVR010000079.1, forward strand.
AGTTCCGCCAAAAGTACATGAAGCAAATAAAAAAGCGTATGCACTTGGTAAAGCATATGCTTTAGATGCACTTGGTACAAAATAGTTTATTAAAAACTTTTTTTCAAGTAAGAGTAACTTCTTTTTAGAAGTTACTCTTTTTTTATTACATAAATTTAATATTAAATAGTATTGATACTTTTTAATATTAGCACCTTTCTAGTTTAGAGCTTTATACTTTCCCAAAAGAAATCAACATGTTTTTCAAATTGTGTGGCCAAGGCATTCGTAGAGTGCGCATCAAAACGTAGTAGTGTCACTTGAAGGCGTAAATAGAATAGGGTGCTGAGAAACTCATAAGAAATCATCATAGGATCACTAGAACGTATTAATGAGTTTTGCATCATGATAAAAAATGCCTCTGAGAGTATTTTTATATTTTTATTATGAAATTCATTCATAAACTCCTCTCTGAGCTCTTTATTTTGCATAAGTTCAATCATTAAGAGTCGGAACATGTTTTCATTCTTTTTATCAAAGGTGAGCATTTTATATTGTGTTGTAAATTTTTGTAAAAATGGTTTTCCTCGAACTGCTAATTCTTTAATTTCATCAGAATTAAATGTGAAAGGGGAGGTAAAAATATTTTTTGCTACCTGTAAAAATATATCTTCTTTATTTTTAAAATGGTTATACAAAGCGCTCTCTCTTATACCCACTTCTGCTGCAATTTTTCTTACACTTGTTGCTTTATAGCCATATTGAGAGAAGAGGGCTGTTGCTACTTTTAATATCTTCTCTTTTGTACCCTTACCTTTAGTAAATTGCGTATTTTTGGGCATTTACTCTCCTTTTTGTTTATTATGAACATTTGTTAATTTAAATAGTATTATATATGAACACTTGTTAATTTGTTCTTAACTGTAAGTGAACAACTGTTAATATTACTAAAAGATAAAATGAACAATTGTTCACTGTCTATTTTTTATAAAATAATGTATAATTGCACTAAGGTACAAAAGATAGTTACTTGATTTTCAAGAGGAAAGTCCGAGCTGCTGTAAGACAGTGTTCCATTTAACGAATGGCCGCAGTAATGTGAGGGAAAGTGCAACAGAGATTAGACTGCCACTATTTAGTGGTAAAGGTGAAAAGGTGGTGTAAGAGACCACCAGTCTCTATGGCAACATAGAGAGCTTGTAAACCCAACACGGCAGCAAGAAACAGATGGTTAGCGTCTTACATTGCTATTGTTTCGCTAGAGGCACAGCGTAAGTTGTGCAGTAGATTAATAACTATCACTACAAAACTCGGCTTATTTTGTACCTTACTTATATGTATAAATTTTTCAAGAGAATTTACATTATGTTAACCAACATATAATAATGAGGAAAAACTATTGGATACAAAAAAACAACTTATACAAGATATTCAAAACCTTTTAAACACTTACGACGGAATAACCCCTACTTCTATTAACCCTGAACTTTTAAAATTTTTGGATGAACAATCACTCAAAGATATTATTGGGAATTTGCTAGATCAAAAAGAGTCTTTTGGTAAGAATGAGGATGATGTATTGTGGTTGGAACAATTTAAAACAAAATAATTTATTAAATTTAAAAACTACTGTTGTAAAATGTTTTTGTTATTTACTATTATTATTGTATAATACCCTATTCAAATAATAAAAGGAAAATTAATGGCTAATAATTTAGACCTCATTCAGCTTACTGAGCAAACAAAAAAATTGACAGCATTGGTTGTTGAAGATGAAAAAGTTACAAATGAGCTTTTAAGTTCTACATTTAAAAACTTTTTTTCAAAAGTAAATTCATGTTTTGATGGTGCTTCTGCTTTAGAAGTATATGAGAAAGAGAAACCGGATGTAGTTTTTGTTGATATTATCATGTCTGGAATGGACGGTATTGAACTCTCTCGTAAAATTCGTGAAATAAATCCTAATCAAATTATTATTGTAATTTCTGCAAGTAATGATATGGAAAAAATTTCTGAATCAATTGAAGTTGGTGTAAACAGTTTTATCCAAAAACCAATTGATACGAAAAAAATAATTGAACTTCTTGGAAATGTTGTTTCTATGATAGCGAAAAAGAAAAAAGTTGAGACAAAAACATTCTCAATTTCTCTTCCTTTAGATTTGTATGAGACTGTGAATGACAATGCAAAAGCGGAAAGTATTTCTAAAAATGCTGTAATTATTAGAGCGCTCCGTAGCTTCTATAATCAGTAGAAAAATTTATATAGATTTATCTTTTTTTAAGGGTAAAATCTATATAATTTCGGCTCAACAAATAAGTTGATTTACAAACAAAGTGGCCCCATCGTCTAGCGGTTAGGATCCATGGTTTTCATCCATGTTACAGGAGTTCAATTCTCCTTGGGGTCACCACTTTCTTACTCCACATAATCCAAAAATTATCTCATAAATTCAACAATAAATTAATAAAAGATACGTTAAAATCACGTAAAAATTATATTTAGGAATTTTCATGTTACGATTTGCTTCTAGTCCTACTAGTGATATGCATATAGGTGATTTACGGGTCGCCCTTTTTAATTATATTCTTGCAAAGCAAAAAGGTGAAGATTTTATTGTTCGCATAGATGATAGTGATACTGAAAAAAATGTTGCAGGAAAAGATCAAGAAATTTTAGAGACTTTGGGACTTTTCGGTATAGAATACTCTCAGCTGCTTTATCAGAGTAAAAATTTTCGTTTTTATTCGGCAATGGCACTACAGCTTTTGCACGAAAAAAAAGCTTTTTCTTGTTTTTGCTCTTCTGAGTGGCTTCAAAAAAAGAGAGAAGAGGCAAAAAAAGAGGCAAAAGCTTATCATTACGATGATGCCTGTAGAAATCTCCCTGCAGAACTTGTAATAGACAACACTGCTCCTTTTACAGTACGCATAGCACGACCGGATAGAGCTATTGTTATCAAGGACTATATTCAAGGTGAAATTACTGTTGATCCTGATAGTGTCGATAGTTTTGTAATTATGAATCAGGATAAAACACCGACAGCTGTTTTTGCTTGTGCTATTGATGATATGTTGAATGATATTTCTCTTGTTGTTCGTAGTGCAGATACTCTTGTAAACGCAGCCAAAGAGCAACATATACGAACTGCACTCAATTATAATAAAACAATTGAGTATGCACATCTTCCAGAGATGACAAATGCACAAAATATAACTCTTAAAGAGCTTTTAGAAGAAGGATATCTTCCAGATGCGATATTAAATTATTTAATATCAATTGGAAACACTACACCAAAAGAGATTTTTACCTTGGATGAAGCTATTGAATGGTTTAGCCTTGAGAATCTTGCAAAAAGTCCTGTTGCTTTTGATAGAGAGAAACTGAAGAGTATAAATAATCAATATTTGAAAAATCTTGATGCCAGAGAACTTTCAAGATATGTTGGTTTTGCAGATGAAGATATAGGTGAACTTGCACGTATTTATTTGCAAGAAGTAGATACAACAAAAGAGCTAAAAGCGAAAATTGCTCCTATTTTTGCAAAAAAAGAGATTGATAAAGAGCTTTACAGCAGTGCTGAGTCTCTACGCACTGCACTCAGGAATGCACCCTATTTTGATGCGTATGATGAGTTTATAAACCATCTTCTAAAAACAACAGATTTGGATGAAACAGAATTGTCCAAAGTGCTACGTATATTACTGACAAATAGCAAGGAAGGTCCAGCAATGCAAGAGATTTACAAATATTTAAAAAATTACTTAGGGGAGATTGTTAAATGAGTGCTTTAGTGGAAATTATTCAAGGTATAGGTGGGATATTTATTAGTCTTATAAATGTTTATATTTGGGTTATAATTATTACAGCCCTACTGAGTTTTGTGAATCCGGATCCGTATAATCCAATTGTGCAGTTTTTATATAGAGTGACAAATCCAGCATACAGTTTTGTAAGAAGATTTATGCGTACAGATTTTAATGGCCTAGACTTTGCACCGCTTATTATTATCATCGCTTTGCAAGTGCTTACTGTTATATTAAGTACTCTACTTTACAATATTTAATTATTAATTTTGTTGGAACAGTAGCACTTTTGAGCTACTGTTATTCTCTTTTACTTGAAATTTGAGAGCGCCCTGCTCTTTTTTGAAAATAACCATATAGTTTTGTAACCATGCTGCGTTTAGTGAAGTGAGCTTTGTAAAACGGTTGTGTTGTGGTAATTTTTTTATTGTAATGGGTTGTTTGTTGTTGAGCAAAAAAGTAGGTTTGGAATTGGTTTCATTTTGTTTATAGAGTGAGACATAAAAGTACTCTTTTGTATGGAACTCTTTTTTATCTACTTTATTAAGGTATAAAACGGCAACAAGACCGTTAGCATTATTTTTTGTATCTTTTATTTTTGTACTTTGCAGCTCTTCTATACTCAATTTTTGTTTTTTTGTTATATGAAATTCATTAAAAGCACCTCTATGTGTGCAAGCAGTAAGCAAGAAAGGTAAAAGAATAAAATAAATCTTCATTTTTGACCCTGTTTTTGCGTGAATTATATCTTAATTAAACTCTTCTTTTGTATAATAAACTAAAATTTTAGGAATATACGATTGAATAAAAGATTAGCTGTTGCGTTTACTGGTCCATCAAACAGTGGAAAGACCACTTTAATTTTAAAAGTAGCAAGAAAATTAATTCATGAACATAAACTTGAAGTTGCCATCATTAAACATGATCCAAAAGACAAGGCCCGTTTCGATGTAGAGGGGAAAGATAGCTATAAATTTAGTGATACTGGGGCGGAAGTCATTGTAACTTCTCCACATCGAACAACATATTTTTCACATAGACATGCCCAACTCGATGAAATGATACGACTTTTTGGTAAATTTGATATTTTACTCGTTGAAGGATTGAAAAATCTTCCATTACCTCGTATTAGTATTTTTAGAAATATAATAGATACGGAATATTTTGACTATATGGATGCTTTAGCTGTTGATGATTCTGTTGATATGAGTAAGTACGAAATACCAAAAGGAGTCGATATACTCGACTTAAACGCAGTGGATGATGTTATATCATGGATACTGCAAAATGCAAAACAAATTTAATAAAGGAAGAAAAAATATGGATAAAATATTTGACGCAATACAAACAAGTGCTAAAAGAATCAAAGAGGCAATAGATGTAAAAGATATTGGCTATTCACAGCAAGAGAACTCTTCTGGTGAAACGCAGCTTGAACTCGATATTAAATGTGATATGATTATTGAAGAGGAATTCTCAAAAGTTGCCTCTATTCATACAATTGCAAGTGAAGAAAAAGAGCATGAAGAAGTTTTGCATGAAGATGGGAAATATTTTATTGCCTATGATCCTTTAGATGGCTCTTCTCTTGTTGATGTTAATTTAAGCGTTGGTTCTATTTTTGGTATTTACGAGAATGCTTTTGGAACAAAAAATATGGTAGCTGCATGTTATGTCGTCTATGGCCCACGTGTGGAGATGGTTTTTGCTCAAAATAAAGTAAAACTCTATCTTTTACAAGCAAATGAATTTGAGTTTGTTAAAGAGATTCGACTTGGTGAGAAAGGAAAACTTATGGCACCAGGTGGAACGCAACAAAATTGGGAAAAATACCATAAAGCGATGATAGATGGATTTTTTGCAGAGGGATATCGTCTGCGTTATTCAGGAGGAATGGTTCCTGATCTGCACCAGATTTTACTTAAAGGTGGCGGTCTTTTTAGTTACCCTGCTACAAGTGATAAACCAGAGGGAAAATTACGTCGTCTTTTTGAAGTTTTTCCTTTTGCTTTTGTATATAAAAAAGCCGGTGGAGAAGCAATAAATGGAAAAGAAGATTTAATGACTCTTGGACATGCACATATTCACGATACCTCTCCATGCTTTTTTGGATCAAAATATGAGGTACAAAGAGTAAAAGAGGTATATGCTAAAAATGCATAAAGAAGAAAAAGACAAATTTGAACTCCATCTTGATGAGATGATTGTAAAAGTTCAAGCATGTCAAGAGGAGAAAGCTCTTGAAAGTTGTAGCAAGTGTGAACTTTTTTTAGAGTGTGCACTTCGAGAAGAGTATATAAAAGCTGTATATAACAGTATGTCGAAAGGCGATACTGGCGGTTTTGAATTTTAATATAGGAAGAAGAATTGAGTAAATATATAACAACACCCATATATTATGTAAATGGAGAGGCTCATATTGGCCATGCATATACTACATTTATTGCAGATACTGTTGCACGATACAACAGATTAAAAGGAGAAGATACTTTCTTTTTAACTGGTACAGATGAACATGGCCAAAAAATAGAAGAGTCGGCTGCTAAAAATAATAAACCGACACAACAGTTTGCAGATGAGATTAGTGCGACATTTAAAAATCTTTGGGATGAGTTTGGCATAAGTTATGATAAATTTATTCGTACAACTGATGAAGAGCACATGAAAGGTGTACAAAAAGCCTTTGAAGTGATGTATGCAAAAGGCGATATTTACAAAGATTTTTATGAGGGACACTACTGCGTAAGTTGTGAAACATTTTTTCCTGAAACACAACTTGTTGATGGTGAGTTTTGTCCGGATTGTGGTCGAACAACGAGTGTTGTTAAAGAAGAGAGTTACTTCTTTAAACTTTCAAAATATGAAAACAGACTTCTTGAACATTATGAACAAAATCCTGAATTTATTATGCCGCGTTCTCGTGCAAATGAGGTTGTAAACTTTGTAAAAGGCGGGCTTCGTGATCTTTCTGTTACTCGTACTTCTTTTAGTTGGGGTGTAAAAATGCCAAAAAGTATAGGTGATGACAAACATGTAATGTATGTTTGGTTGGATGCCCTGCTCAACTATATTACAGCACTTGGATACGGTAGCGATGAGGCAAAAATGAATTATTGGCCTGCAGATATTCATTTTGTAGGAAAAGATATTTTACGTTTTCATGCTATCTATTGGCCTGCATTTTTAATGAGCTTA
>CAYRVR010000080.1:0-8016 GCA_964427835.1 uncultured Sulfurimonas sp.
GAAAGACCATTAAGTTCTTTATCTTTTTCTACTTCATAACCAGAGTGTTTAATAAGAACATACTCTAAATCTCCAGAAGAGTCACCATCATGGTCATGATTTGTGCTACCAAAATGTACTGACTCATCTGCCTCATATGTGTTATCTGTATAATGAGTATAAGCGTTACCAGCAAGAACAAGTCCACCCCATTCACCAGCTTTATTTGAACCAGAAAGTCCTTTAATATCTTTTTGAGATGTAAATACAATTGGGTTTGCTTGTGTACCTACTGCGTTTAGTTTTGCACCTGGTTCAACTACCATAAATGAAGAAGGAGTACAACCTGCTATTTTTGTTCCAGCAGGTATAGTAAGAATTGCACCACTTTTAACGTTTACTTTTCCATCCATACCATATACTTTAGTTGCATCTAAAGTAGTGTCAGCTGTAATTTCTGAAGGTAAGACTTCATTTATATAACTTGAATCACATGATGGAGCTGCTGGCGTTTTTTTACTACTACTGCTTCCACAACCACTCATAGCAATTGCAGTAATTGCAGCAACACTCAATGTCATTATTTGTAACTTATTCATTTAGAATCTCCGTAAATTTATTTTCACCCGAATTCTATAGTGATTACATTTCAGGAATATAACCAAACAGCAACAAAATGATTACATTTTAAACCATTCATGTAACCATTATGAAATAAAAGTAGTTTACAATCACATAAATTAAAATAAGAATGGGTTATATACGTATGAAAAAACAGTTACTAATAGTAGATGATGACCGGGATATTCTTGAACTTCTTGAATACAATCTTACAAATGATGATTTTGATGTTATAGGCATGCTTAACACTAAAAATGTCCGTAAAATTCTTGATGAAGAGCGTATAGACCTTATAATAATGGATAGAGGTCTTCCTGATATAGAAGGAAGTTTTTATGTTGAAATGCTTAGAAGTAAAAACATAGATACTCCCGTTATTTTTTTAAGTGCAAAAAATTCTCAAGAGGAAATTCGAGAAGGGTTTTTAAAAGGTGCAGATGATTATGTAGTCAAACCTTTTGACCTAGAAGAGTTAAAGCTGAGAATCCATGCAGTTTTACGACGCCAAAACAGGCATGTAAAAGAGAACATGGAAAATTTACATTACAAAGACATCCATCTTGATTTAAATACCCAAAAAGCAAAAATTGCCGAGAAAGAAGTAGAACTCACAAAACTTGAAACAGCTCTTTTAAAAATCATGATTCTCAACAAAGGAAAAGTACTTGATAGAGAGTTTTTTCTAAAAAATATTTGGAGTAACTCTGAATCTACCAATAAAAAGACTGTCAATGTTGCTATAAAAAGGCTCAAAGAAAAAGTCGATCCACATGCAGAAAAAGAGTATATAAAAACAATACGAGGAATAGGCTACATGATGCCCTAAAGAAGGATTAATTTTCCTCTTTAGTCATCTTGTCTTTTGCCGTAATTCCCATAAGAGCAAGACCAGTTTTTAAACTGAGTGCGACTACTAACATTACTTTTAACAGTTTTGCTTCATCTGGCGTCCCAATCATACGAACATCATAATAAAATTTATGTAAAGAAGCAGCAAGTGATCTTAAATAATCAGGTAATTTTTGTATTTGACGTGAATGGAATGCATCTTCAACTACCTCAGGTAACAACATTGCATCAAAAAGAAGTGTATCTGCTGCTTCGCCTAAATTTTTCAGACTCGCTGCGTTTACTTCTTCCATACTTACAGTCGCTTTAGAGAGTAAAGTTTGAATACGTGCATGTGCATACTGTATATAAAAAATCGGATTGGAGCTATCTTGTTTTTTAAACTCAGCAAGATCAAATTCTAACGCTGTATCACTCTTTTTTGAAGCAAAAATATAACGTAAGGCATCAGCACCAATCTCCTCAACAATGTCACTCATCAAAATAACATTTCCCGCACGCTTACTCATTTTATAAGGCTCACCATCTTTTAAAAGACTGACCATTTGAGAAAGGAGTACCTCAAGCTTGTTAGCATCATAGCCCAAATACTCAATGGCCGCTTTTACACGAGGAATATAACCATGGTGATCTGCACCCCAAATATTTATGTAATGATCATAGCCACGCTCAAATTTTTGGTTATGGTACACAATGTCACCTGCAAGATACGTAGGGCGACCATCTTCACGCACAACAACTCTGTCATGATCATCCCCTTTTGCCTCTGATGCAAGCCAAACTTTCCCATCTTTTTCATAAATGCTATTTGCTGCGTTTGCTTCAAGCTTCTGCATAACCCTGTCCCAATCATCATAGAGAGTGGACTCGTAAACAAAAGTATCAAAATGAATATTTAAGTCAGCCAAATCTTTTGTAATGATTTTCATTACCTCATCTTTTGCCCACATTGCAAGCTCTCGCTGGCGTGATAGATCATGAAAGATTTCTACACCAAATTTTTCCATAGCATCTCGAGAAAGTGCATCAAGGTACTCTCCTCTATAGTAGCTCTCAGGATACTCCACTGTTTCATCAAGAAGATTTTCACGGCCGTGGAGTTGGATAGAGAGTCCTAAAAGATCAATTTGATTTCCAGCATCATTAATGTAATACTCAGCAGTAATATCATACCCCAAATGTTTTGCCAAACGATAGAGTGTATCGCCATAGACTGCCCCACGAGCATGACCAATATGGAGTGGCCCGGTAGGGTTAGCACTGACAAATTCCAAAAGTATTTTTTGATTGTTTTGCTGTTTTGCAAACGCAGTAGGATTTTCTAATGCCCAAGAAGCATACTCACTTAAAAAATCTTCACTTAATCGAAAATTTAAGTATCCTTTGACGGCTTCAACACTTGAAAACTCTTTTGACTCTCCAAAGGAAGAAGCAAGTTCATCTGCAATCACCATCGGAGATTTTCTGAGCTCTTTTGCTAAAGAAAAAGCAATTGGGGTAGCAAAGTGACCAAAAGAACGGTCACGTGGCTTTTCTAAAACAACTTCACGACCCAATTTTTCGCGTAATAACGCCGATACTCGTTGCTTCAAGGTTTACGCTTGTGTTGTTGTAGATTTTGGAGTTTCAGAAGATGCAACTTCTTCAGAACCCTCAACTTTTTTAGGAGCATCCGTTGCTACAGTTTCTGTATCTGTATCTTTCATCTCTTCTTTAAAGTTTTTAATCCCTTTACCAAGACCTTTTGCTAAATCTGGTATTTTTTTTGCACCAAACAATAAAACAATAATTCCAAAAATTATAAGTAATTCTGTACCACTAGGCATTCCCATTGTAAGTTCCTTTTATTTGTAAAATTTAAGTTGTGTAGTATATCTCATATTTGCTGTAAATTCTCTTATCGATAAAAAATCTTATAAAAGCGTTAGCAATCTTCCCATCTTTGCACAAATTCATTTATCTCTTCACTCGATTTTTTAAAGCGTGCTGTCTTAGCAATTAAACGCAGTGCATCTGCTGCTTTGTCCAAATCATCATTAATGAGTAAATACTCATACTCAGAAACCCTCTGAATCTCCCTCTTTGCCATATTAACACGTCTTGCAATAACATCTTCACTATCTGTTGAGCGTTTTTCAAGTCTGCGTTTGAGTTCTGAAAGTGTTGGAGGTGAGATAAAGACAGATGTAGTAATATCGCCTAATCTGCTCTTAATTGCATTATTTCCCTGCACATCAATGTCAAAAATAACAAGCTTTCCTTCTGCGAGTGCTTTTTTTACAGGCTTCAAAGATGTTCCATAGTAATTTCCATGCACAAGCGCATGTTCTAAAAACTGATCTGCTGCAACCTCTCTTTCAAACTCTTCTTTATCTACAAAATAATAATCAACACCATCTTGCTCACCCTTACGAATAGGCCTTGTTGTTGTTGAAATAGAAAAGTATGTATCGCCAATATCATCTATGATTTTAGCAATAAGCGAACTTTTACCAGCCCCACTCGGTCCAGAAAGAACTAAAACAGCACCATTAATCTGACTCATTCCTAATCCTCAAAACTGATATTTACAGTGATTTTTGCCCCTTTCATGGAAGCTGCAACATTCTCATCACTCAATGCTTTTAAAAGTGCCTGAAGTGCTGCTACGCCTTTATTTGCCTCTTGTTGCTCTTCTTCAATAACATCATCAAGTTCTTCTCCTGCAACTTCATTCTCAGCATCTGCTTCATCTGCTTCGCCAAGTGCAGCTTTGAGATCATGACTATTTAAACTTGCAAAAGAGTCTATTTCATTACTTGCAATATCAAGGAGTGTCTCTTCATCTACTTCACTCTCCAGATCTTCTTGTGAAAGTTCATCTACAGCTTCTTGAATCTGTTCTTCTATATCTTCTTCAACTACATCAGAAGTATCCTCTGGTGCATCAAGGGTATCAAGTTCTAACTCTGCAAGATCCAGATCAACTTCCTCTTCAAGAGGTATCTCCTCAAGTTCTTCATCAACGTCTTCTTCTTCCATTTCCATATCTTCAAGTTCCAATTCCGACATCTCTTTAGCATCTTCATTAATGACTACATCAGCCTCATCTTCCAAATCTAAAGCGATGTCATAATCTTGTGTCTCTTCAAGGAGTTCTTTTACTTTTTGCGCCTCATCATTATCAAGCACACTCTCTTGGGTATCCTCTAAATCTTCAAGGTCTCCTAAATCTAGATCATCCATTTCTTCTGAACTTTCCAAATCATCAAGACCCTCCAATTCCAACTCATCAAGCAGAGCATCTTCTGTTAGCTCATCAGTAGCTTTTTCTTCTGTAACTACATCTAGATTTTTCTTTATGGTCGTAAAAAGTTCTACCATGTCGGTAGGCAGAAAGGGTTTTTTGATGGTTGCATCAAACTCATCACTATTTTCAGTATCTCGTGAACAAACAAAAAGCGACTTTTTAAAAGATATCTGCTCTTTTAACGCTGTGAAACTCTCCTCATTATACAAAGCATCATCTATAACTAACAAGTCATATTTACCAGCTGTGACTTCATCAATACTATGCGCAGTATCAACGGTATCATCAGTTTTTTGGGCACTTAAAGTTACTAACTTTGTTACGACCGGATTATCATTTAAGAGTAAGATTTTCACATACATTCCTTATAAGAAATTATTTCTACTGTTACAAAAGCAATATTGCCACCATTGTAGCAAAAAAAAACTAAAAAAACGTCTCCAACATATTAAATGCCTCTTGAACTTGTCCTTTTAAAACAAGCATAATCGCTGTCAAAGTTGCTATAAGCACTACAAAAGAGACCATAATTTTAATAGGGAATCCAATTACAAGCAAGTTAAACTGTGGCATTGTTTTCATTAGCATTCCAAATATCACATCTGCAAGTAAAGAGAGGGCTATAATGGGAAAGGCTATCATAAAACCGACAAGAAACATATTTGAAGTGGCATGCATTATGTAGCCAAAAAAATGTTTACTCACCATAAAACCACCCAGAGGTACTGTCTGCAAAGTGTGAGCTACAAAGAGTAAAATCCAATGATGAAGATTTAAAGCAAAGAGCGTCATAAGTGCCAAAAGAGACAAAAATTGAGAAACAATAGGCATAGATACACCTGTTTGTGGATCAATAGCACTTGCAAGTGAGAAACCCATCATATACGATATTTGTCCTCCTGCAAAAGTAATAACATTGTAAGCAAGTTGCAATACAATACCAACTGACAGGCCTAAAAGCAGCTCACCAAGTATGGCTACTACAATATCTAAAATATCAAGTGAAATTTTAGGCATAGGAACAGAAGCATAGAAAAACACTGTAAAGAAAAATGCGATAACTGCCTTTATATGCATAGGAATATTTTTATGATCAAAGATGGGAATTGCTGTGAAAAGTCCTGCAAAACGAAAAAAGAGTAATAAAAAGCCAACCATATTTGCTTCATTAAATATTTGTGCAAACTCCACTTCTGCTTCCTATTTTATACGTTTTAAGACTCTATTTTCGAGTTTAAATACCTTGTCACACATATTTGCCAAATGATTGTCATGTGTTACTAAAACCATACCGGCATTTTTTTCTTCACAGTAATCAAAAAAAAGTTTCATTACCTCTGTAGCTGTTTGCGAATCCAAATTTCCAGTTGGTTCATCTGCAAAAATAAGGCGAGGCTGTTTTGTAAGAACGCGAGCAATAGAGACACGTTGTTGCTGTCCACCTGAGAGTTGTGTCACTTTTTGATGAATACATTTTTCAATATCAAGTTTTTTGAGTAACTCTACATCAATAGTTTGCTCTGATAAAATCTCTGATACTTCTAAATTTTCATACGCACTAAAACCTTTAAACAAATAGTGTGATTGAAAAACAAGCCCAAGTTCGTTGCGTTTAAGAAGTGCTAATTCTTTTGTTTTGAGTGTAGATATATCCTTGCCAAATATTTCCACACTCCCATTTTCTATTTTTAGCAGTGTTGAGAGTAGATGCAAAAGTGTAGATTTACCACTTCCGCTCATTCCTATAATAGCGATAGACTCTTTTTCATACAAATCCAAAGAAACATTAGAAAAAAGTTCATATTCAAATGTATGCGAGAGGTTTTTTACAGATAATAAATTCATAGGTGAATTATATCAAAGATATAATAAATTGGGGGAGCTTCTTAGAGTGGAAATGAGTAAGCCAAAGGCTTAGCTCATTTGTGCTGCAACTTCTGCTGCGAAATCATCTTCTTTTTTCTCGATTCCTTCACCAACTTCAATACGGACAAAGTCTGTAATTTCAGCTGTACCACCACATGCTTTTGCTGCTTTTTCAACAGCTTGTGCAACTGTTAATTTGTCATCTAGAACATATTGTTGGTCTAAAAGTGCTTGTTCTTGATCAAGAAGTGTATTGTCTAATACATAACGAGCAAGTTTCCCTGGAATAATTTTGTCTAAAATTTTCTCAGGTTTTCCTTCTGCAAGAAGTTCTTCTTTAATCCTTGCCTCTGCTGCTGCCATTACTTCATCAGTCAGTTGCATCATAGAAACATATTCAGGAACATTTTTAAGAGGTTTTTTAAGTCTTGCTAACTCTTCATTCTCTTTTTTTAATGCTTCAATTCTTCCTTTTGTTTCACCCTCAACAAATTCAGGGTCAAAATCTTTATAAGAAAGTGTAGTTGGTTTCATAGCTGAAGCATGCATAGCAATTTGTTTCAATGTATCTCTCATGCACTCTGCAGTTTTTTCAGAATCACATTTTGCTTTTACAATTACTGCGATTCTGTTGTTTGAGTGAATGTATCCGTTCATTGCCTCAGTTGGTTCTGCATGCATTACAGCAAAACGACGTACTTCAATTTTTTCACCAATTTTTGCTACTTCTGTAACAAACTCTTCACCGTATGGGGAGTTAGTCAGCGCTGCAACATCTGCTGGTTCATTATTGAAAATTTCTTCTACAGTGTTTTTTACAAGATTTTGGAAACCTTCATTTTGTGCAACAAAGTCAGTTTCAGAGTTAATCTCTACAACTGCCGCTTTTGAGAAATCATCTGCAAGTTTGAGTCCAGCTAAACCTTCAGCTGCTACTCTATCAGCTTTTTTCGCTGCTTTTGCAATTCCTCTCTCTTTTAAAAGCTCTTTTGCTTTTTCCATATCTCCATCAGCTTCAACAAGAACTTTTTTACAATCCATCATCGGTGCATCAGTTGCACTACGCAACTCTTTTACCATTGCTGCTGTTACTGCTGCCATGACTACGCTTCCTCTGTAGCTTCTGGAGCTACTGTTTCTTCTGCTGGAGCTTCTTCTGTTTGTGTTGCTTCTTCAGCTTGTTCTTCTTGTGCAGGTGCATCTCTTAAAGCTTTTCCTTCATTGATTGCAGCTGTCATTTCACGACAGAAAAGTTGAATAGAACGGATAGCATCATCATTGCCTGGAATTGGGTATGTGATAAGATCTGGATCACAGTTTGTATCAAGTGGTGCAACAATAGGAATGTTTAAACATCTTGCTTCTAAAACTGCAATGTGCTCTTTTACTGCATCTACAACAAAAAGCATATC
>CAYRVR010000081.1:0-4855 GCA_964427835.1 uncultured Sulfurimonas sp.
ATCAGTTAAAAAGAAAGATCTTAGTAAGGATATTATATAATATCTTTATAAGTATTATAACAAAGGTAAAAGAGTGACACAAACAAAAAAGAGTCAAACGCAGTATGCTCCATACGAAGAAGTAGATCAAGAGCAACTCCAAAAAGACATAGAAGATATCAAAAAAACAATCACAGTAGGGGAGGATGATTTTCAACACCTTTTAAAACTTGAAAAATGGGGAAAAATTGCCACATTTTCAGGCTTTTTTCTTATTGCAATAGTCACCATTTTAGATACATACAATTCTGGTATGTCACATTTTGACTTTTGGTTTTTTGGAATTTTTGGTGCATTTTTAATCGGTGTAGGAAATGTGGCAAGGTGGTCAAATGTCACACACCCTATTTTACATGGTGCCTATGATAAAGTGCCTAATATTCCAAAACGTTACACCAAAGCAGGCTTTGCACAGGGGAAAAGACGCTACATCGACTGGCTAGACTGGATAAAACCAGATGCTTGGGCATATGAACACAATATCATGCATCATTACCATTTAGGAGAACTTGACGATCCTGATAATGTAGAAAAAAATCTAGAGTGGCTCCATAAAAAAAATATTCCTATGTGGATGAAGTATTCCATAGTATATCTCTTTGCCTCAGTGTGGAAACTTGCGTACTATGCGCCAAATACACAACGTATTTTACAGAACAAAGATGAAAAAACTATGAATAATCCAAGAGGACAAAAGTACAGTTTCTCTCCTTTTACAAAAAAAGGACAAGAACTCTGGAAAGAGTATCTTCTTCCTTATGGACTTTTTCAGTTTGTTTTTCTTCCACTTCTCTTTTTACCATGGGGCTGGAGTGCTGTAACGACTGCGTTTGGTTTTTTAGTACTGGGAGAGGTCTTTGCAAATTTACACTCTTTTTTAGTCATTGTGCCCAACCATTCAGCAGAAGATATTTACCAATTTTCAACAGCTCATAAATCTCAAGGCGAATACTATTTACGCCAAATTATGGGAAGTGTCAATTACAACACAGGAACAGATCTTGTTGATTTTCTCCATGGATTTCTCAATTATCAGGTAGAGCACCATCTCTTTCCAAATATGCCAAGCAGTTTTTACCAAAAAATGCAGCCGATTGTAAAAGATATTTGTAAAAAACATAACCTTGAATACCGCCAAGAATCAGTCTTTAAAAGATTTTTGATGACTATTGAATTAATGGTTGGCAATACAAAAGTACTACGGGTAGATGGAGTTTAGATTTTTCTCAAAAACTCCAAAAGCCCTTTTATAATTTCAAGGGGAGTTGGTGGACATCCTGCTATATGGTGCGTTACTTTTAAATGATTTTCTGCCGGTGCTTTGATGGCAAAAGTCTGCTCAAAAGGTGCTTGCATCACAGGACAATCCCCAAGTGTAATTACCCATTTTGGTTCTGGTATCTGCTCGTATGCCTCTAATGCATGAGGTGTCATGTTAAAAGTCATTACTCCACTTAATAGCATGACATCTGCGTGACGAGGGCTTGCTACAAAGTAGATACCCAAACGCTCTAAATCATAGTATGGATTAGAGAGTGCATTACACTCTGCTTCACAAGCGTTACAACTCCCACTATCTACCATGCGTATTGCAAGGCTTCCTGCAAACTTTCTCTTCACCTGCTCTTTTATCTCTTTTTGAATCGCTTTGAGTTCCTCTTCTACAGCCACATCTTCTGTTAAAATGCCTAACTCAGCTCGTTTTTGCCAAAATTTAATCATAAGTCATTTCCTGCATAGCTTAAATCACAACTTTTATTTATAAGTGGAAAATCTGCAATAATATCTTTGAGCATCATCACATGCAGCACCTGCCAGTTCATAAAACTTGCATCGCGTGAATAAAAACGCTCTATTACGCCATCTTTTATATCTATTGCCATAAAAAGTTCACCAATGGAGCTTTCACAAAAACTCATATACTCCCCATCTTGCAACTTTGATAGCTTTTGTGTTGCTATTTTTTTCTGCAAAAAGTTTCGCATAAGTAAAATGGAGTTTTTCACCTCAGCCATCCTCAGTTTAAAACGCGCTGCAACATCCCCACTCACTTGTGATGCCATGACAAAACCACGCTCAAGATAAAAAGGATTGAGTCGTCTGTCAATGGCTACTCCCGATGCACGAGCCATCACGCCAACGGTATCATACTTCAACGCCTTTTGAATAGTAAGCGCTCCTGTTGTATCCAAACGATCCCAAACAGAAGGGATGTCCGTAATCCAATCTTCAAAGTAGTTTATATCTGCTTCTATCTTATCAAGCCACTCTTTGAGTGCCAACATATCAAACGAGATTGCATCAAAATCAATAGCCCCAAATCCAAAACGATGTCCTGTCAATTTTTGCATCATGCGTCTTGCATCTTCTGCTAGTTTAGAGCCAAAGGCAAGAGCCGCTCCAAACCCTGCATCGTTTGGGATAAACCCTAAATCTGTCAAGTGGTGAATAATCCGCTCTAACTCCAAAAGGAGTGCATGATGTTTTTGCAGTGAGGCATCAAGTTTCTCACCTGATGATTGCACCATAATATCACGCAGACATATCTGATACGCTATAGACTCATTTCCACTAATACGCTCAATAATAGGCTTTGCCTGCGTGAGTGTTTTACCTTCAACCATCTTCTCAATCCCACGGTATGTATAGAAGTGTCGTACCTCTTGATGTAACATTCTCTCCCCTGCTTGAGAAAAATGAAAATGCCCAGGTTCAATGATACCTGCGTGAATAGGTCCAACAGAGACTTGAAAAACACCATCACCGTTAATTACTTCATAATCATAAGGTTTAAAAGTGCTAAAATCAAGCTCTTTTTTTGTGAAATCTTTTCGCATAGGGTGAATATTTTCAGGGAATTGCTCTTGGTGTACCAAGGGGCGTTTATCAAAAGCATCCTCTACAATAATTCCAAAATCATCCTGCATCTTTCGCTCAAACCAAAGTGCAGCTGGATGCTCATAGGCTAAGGTTTTGATAGTTGGATTTTCTTTGCTTACCTGCTCTTTTTGCATCTCTTCATCATAAAGTGTAACAATCTCAAAAAACTCCCCTTTATCTTTAGCATATCGTGCTATGAGTCGCATTTTTCATCCTCCAATGCTTGGATTACCGGTGGCAATTTTTTAGGGCTTTTAATACGGAACTGTTTTGAGAGTGTTGTCTGTCCATAAAGCACCTCAATATCTGATTTTTTCACACCAAATACTTTTGTAAGGAATTTAATCATATACCCTGTTGCCTTACCCTGTTCTGGTGCAGCTTTGACACTGATTTTTAGCTGATTACCTCGAGCAGAGAGAATTTTGTCTTGCTTTGCTCCAGGAGTACCTAAAACATTAAGCACCAAATCATCGCCATCAAATTTGTAAAAACTCTCCATCACGCAATCCCTTTTAAGTAGTGCATAACACTCGGAGTTAAAAGTGCCATAAGCGCAAGTGCAAATATAGAAAGGGCAACAATTTCACTTGTGTAAACCTCTTTTTTCTCCTCTTTTCCTTCATATTTCATCGACTGATAGACCTCAACAAACTTATAAAATATTACCGAGAGTAAAACAAGCAGTAGAAAAATTGCACCCAACATTGCTAAGAGATGATGCCCCTGTTTTGCTATGTCAATCATTGCTCCAAAGCCATAAATCTCACTAAAGAACATCGGACTTGGGGGCAAGGAGATGACACCAAGCAAAAAGAGCGAAACCAAAAACCAAAAGAATGTTCCTTTTTTGCCTTTGTAACCTCGGAGTGCTCCTGCCATTTTATACTTACCATTGGACTCTAACACACCAGTAGATAAGAAGAGGGCCGGTTTTAAAAAGGCGTGTGCCCCAAAGTGAAGCAGTGCAGCAAATGTCCCGCCACTAACCCAAAAAAGTGCAATAAGTGCCATGTGCTCCACACCACTGAGGCTAAAGAGACGCATAAAGTCTTTTGTTCGAAAGATTAAAAAAGAGACAATAAAAATCGTTAAAATTGTGTAGATAAAGACAAAAGTAAAGAGATGATCATAATTGACCTCCATCGCAATTTTACTAAATCGAAAAAATCCAATAATAACGGCTGATTCTAAAATACCACTAAAGAGTGCAGCCACAGGATAATAAGAAGCTCGTTCAATGTTCGCAAGCCAGAGGTTCATCGGAAAAAATCCCATCTTTACAAACATTCCAACACTCGTAATTGCAAAGCCAATCTCAAATAAAAATGGTGATTTTATCTCTTGTGCGTGAGCGAGTAAAAGGTCAAACTGCATCGCATCTTCGCCCAAAATCGGTTTTGCACTTGCATACATCAATATAATGCCAAACAAAATGAGTGAAATTGCAATAGCACCGACAATCATATAGTTCCATGCCTCTTTATGTGCTGCGTTTGAGTAGTTTGTTTTTATCATATAGACCGTTGAGAGCGTTGCAAGTTCAAGCCCAATCCAGTAAATTCCCATGTGATTGGATAAAATAGAGAAGATAAGTCCAACCCAAAAGATTGCAAAAAATCGATAAAATCTTCTATAGGCATTTTGTGAAACGCTTACATGCTTATTGAGCGTCAAAAGTGAAAGTCCTACGCCTACACCTACGATGGAAGATACAAACAACACATACGCTCCCAAATCATCAACAACCAGATAATCCCCAAGCAGATGGAAAGGTTTTGGAAGTCTTAGCAGCATAGCTGCAGGAATGAGAATTAAAAACGAAATAGAGGCCAAAGGCTTGTGCATACTTTTACTCTTAATAAATGAGAGTCCAAAAAGAAGCAGAACCGGTGCTAAAAGATACTCAAGCATTTTTCATCTCCTCACGATGAAA
>CAYRVR010000081.1:4955-6656 GCA_964427835.1 uncultured Sulfurimonas sp.
GCAGGAATAAGCATAATGGCATACTGCACTTTTATCTCTGGTTGGATCTGTCTTACAAAATGAAACTTTTGAGAAAAGCTCTTTAAGAAGTAAGGAATACCAATCCCTTTAATAATGATAGTCACAACTCCTGTGATAATCATAGCATTGTCGTTCAGCTTTACTCCAATGAGCAGTGCAAGAATACCCAACATAAAAGAGTTAAAAGAGTACCAAAGCAGTAATCTGTAAAGCCTTGTTGTAAAAAGAGCTGTGATGAGTGATGCTAAAAAGAGCCCTATAAAAAAATCAACCATTCTCTACGCTCCTAATACATAAAATGTGATAAGTGATAAAAAGGCAAAAACAATAGCAATGCCTAAAAGATTTGGTACTTTAAAAAGTCGCAATTTTGCGGTATTTACCTCTAAAAGTGCCACAGCCGTTGCCACGCCAAAGAGTTTTACAATGAAGAGTAAAATTGCAATCGGTGCAGAGAACTCTAAACCAAAAGGGATAAACAAAGAGACAAAAAGCGAAGCAAAAATGACAAACTTCACAGAACTCGCCGTCTCAATAATTGCCAAATAGACTCCACTTAAATCAAGTATCATCGCCTCATGCACCATGGTAAGCTCTAGGTGAGTCTCTGGATTATCTACAGGAATACGCCCATTCTCAGCAATGAGTAAGATAAAAAAGCTAATACCTGCAAACAAAAAACTTGCCATATGCTCTTTTGGAAAGTGCTCGGCTAAGTTCACGCCAGCCTGCCCCACGCCCAAATCTCCTGCCATCATAGAGACACTAAAGACCGTTAGAACCATAGCAGGCTCCACAAGTGCAGAGATAAACGCCTCACGAGAACTTCCCATACCACCAAAAGCACTCGCACTATCAAGCCCTAAAAGCATCAAGAAAAAAGTGGAGAGGGAGATAAGCCCTGTAATGGTAAAAGCATCTACAAAACTTACATAGTAAGCACCATACACCACAGGAGGTAGAAAAAACATCGTTACAAGCAATGGTGAGAGCACTAAAAAAGGTGCATACTTTGTGATGGAGCTTGTCTCTTGTGAGATAATGGTCTCTTTGCTCATCAGTTTTGAGAAGTTTTTATATCCCTGCAAAAGAGATGCTGGGCGTTTAAAAAGAAGCATCATTTTAAGAGACTTTATAAAAGAGAGTAGAATCGGTGCTAACAAAAGCAGCACAACAATGGTTGCAATATAGATAATCATGATTTATCCCCAATAATTAATACTTTTACAGATATCATCATAACAATAGACTCAAGCACAAAAGTCGCCCAAGAAAAGTCATGCGAGAAGATACGGTAACTAAAGAGTACGACAAGCATAAGGTTAAATATCATCGCTGCATAGCGTGTTTTTTCAAAATGAGCCAGTCGATAGACCCAATAACTTACAACATTTGTCCCATGTTTCACGCTATCATATAAAGAGCGTTCAAAGAGCGGTTTGACATGGACTTCATAGCTAGAGTCACTAAATTTTGTTGTATGTTCGCCAATACTCACTTTGTCAAGATGCTCATGTGATTTGTAGAGCCAATCAAAAAATCTACGGATTGGTCCTGCAAAACCAGTTGCAGAGTACTGTGTTTTTGCTACCGTCGTGTAACCACATGCCCAACTTTTATGGATGCGAGTTTTTACATCAAAGGCTCTATAAGCAAAGATGAGTAGCAGTGTCACGCCAA
>CAYRVR010000081.1:6756-8010 GCA_964427835.1 uncultured Sulfurimonas sp.
TTGGCATTCTCACTTCTATGCAGACCTAAAAAGGTAATACCATACGCCTTTACAAAACAGGCAATCGCCAAACCACCAGTAATGGCAAGAGCAAAGATGGCAAAAGGGATGGCGAGTTTGAGGCTCATATCGGCAATATTGTAAGAGCCAAGCATTGATTGAAAAATCATCCACTCACTTAAAAATCCATTACTCGGTGGCAAAGCAGAGATACTTATGGAAGCGAGTAAAAAAGTAATGGCAGTTATGGGCATGGATTTTATAAGCCCACCATATTTTTCGATGTTTTTTGTATGTGTCTGATGCAGAACACTTCCAGCTCCCATAAAAAGCAGCGATTTAAAGCTCATGTGATTAAAGACATGAAAAAGAGCCGCAATAAAAGCAAAGGTTGAGAGCGTTTTTAGCCCCAACGAATCAAATATCATTCCCATCCCAAAACCGATGAGAATGATGCCAATGTTCTCTATGGAGTGATTTGCCAAAAGGGCTTTAATGTCATGCTCACTCAGAGCATATAAAACACCGACAATAGCAGAGATGGAGCCAATAACAAGCACCACAATTCCCCACTCTAGCGGCCATGGATAGAGCACATCAAATAAAAAACGGGCAAATCCATAAATGGCAACTTTGAGCATCACACCACTCATAATGGCAGAAACCGGAGAGGGTGCAGCTGGGTGAGCATAAGGCAACCAGACATGAAACGGCACAGCTCCTGCTTTACTTAAAAAACCAAAAACCAGCAAGAAAAAGAGAAATGTCGGGTACTTAAACGCAGTAGCCACCTGAGCCATCGCACCAAACCCTAAATCTAAATCTCCATTGGTAACAAGCAAGAAAAAGAGCAGAAGAAAAAGAAACCCAAAGTGTGTCATCAAAAAATAAAAGCGTGCAGCTTTGATGGTGCTCTCATCTTCTACTTCGGTTAGAATGAGTTGCCAACTTGTCAAACTCATCAACTCCCAAAAAAAGAGAAAAACCAAACCATTTCCAGCAACTACAACACCGATCATAGAGAGTATGAAAGTAAAATAGTGAATCTGATAGTGTGCTTTTCTTGTAATGTGTGGCAGATACCCAAAAGAGTAAAAAAGATTTGGAATGGCACCTAAAAGAATGAGTGCAACAAAAACAAGTGAAAGTGTATCAAAAAGAAACATTTGTGTAACAACTCCAAAAAGATTTTAATGGAGGGCTGTAGTAAAATGAAAAAGGCAGTCCTGAATTATTTGATGGAATTATACTTAA
>CAYRVR010000082.1:0-7914 GCA_964427835.1 uncultured Sulfurimonas sp.
ATGACAAAAGAAAATTTATCTGCAATTCTTGCAAATGATCTGAAAAAAGAGAACTTAGGTTTAGTAGATTTACATAAAACTCGTGAACTTTTAATGGATGTAGGAGCAGTGCTTCTTGATGTGCGTCCACCAGTAAAAGTTGAGGGTGAAAATGCTCAAGAAGCTGGGATTGTAAATGCTTTTTACACTCCATACCCAAAATTTGCAGAGTATTTAGATGTTTTACCAGAAGATAAAAATGCACCTATCGTTGTAGCATGTCTTAAAGCATGGTTTGCAAATCGTGTTATGGGTTACTTAGAAATGATGGGATACACAAATGTATATGTTCTTCAAGAGAGCGTTGTAAGTCTCATTGAAGTGCATCACGCTCACGCAGACTAAAACACATGTAAAGGGTTTATCCCTTTACAATCCACTCACTGATACTCTTTATCTCTTTATCACTCAGTTTTTTTCCAAACGCAGGCATTATTGCCCCTCGAGAACTTTTATACTTTTTATGAGAACCATTTTTAATGCTTTGCTCTATAGTCGTAATCTTACCATTATAACGTTTTGCAATGGTCTCAAATGATGGCCCCACCAATTTTTTGTCTTTTTTATGGCATGAAAAACAGTTATTTTGTAAAGCAAGACGTTGTCCCTGTGGCATTTTAGCAAGTCTGTTGGCAAGTGCCTGTGCTGCTGTAAGATTTTTTACAGTAAAGTGTGAAAACATGTACTCAGCTATAGCTTGAAGTTCATCTTGCGTTACTTTGCCTTTTTGTGAAGGCATAACACCATACTCTTTAAGACTCTCTTTATCACAAAAAGATTTTGAAGCACTTGGATGGATTACGTAATCTTTTACAAATTCTATAGCTTTTGGAATCTTATCACTCTCACTACTCGCATGAATAAAATCTTTAATGTGAAACGCAACAGCCATCATTGGCGGTGCTTTTTCATCTGCAAAACTCTTTGGTGGTAAGTCGGTATTGTGACACTTAGAACATTTTTGTTCTAAAAGCTTTTTGCCGTCTAAATGCGGATGTTGTTTCTCTTGGCAACCTGTCACAAGTGCCAAGGGAAAAAGTAAAAAAAGATATTTATACATATTATTTAAGAGGCGCTTTTTTAGGATTATCTGCCGCTGCTAAGGCAATGAGACCACCTTTTAAAACATGAACATTTTTAAATCCAAGCTCTTTTAACCCTACCATTGCCATCGTTGCGCGTGTTCCTGAATGGCATACAAGTACAATTGGTTTTTTCGATGGTAGCTTTTCTAAATTTTTCTTCAAAAAGAGCTTACTTAGAGGAATATGCACTGCATTTTTTGCACTTATGGCAACAACAGAAGCTTCTGCATCAGTACGAACATCAACAACAGTAAAATCTTTTCCCTCACGGTACATCTTCATTACAGCATCACCTTTTATAAAGGTTTTTGAGTGTGTCAATGCTTTATGCGTTATATGAGAATAAAACTCATTGAGCTCATTTGCTTTTGTTGCATCAAATGCCATTACCGCTGTAGTTAAACCTAACCCTAAAAGAGCTACCAATATCTTTTTCATAAAATATCCTTATAATTTTTATAACTATTATATAACTTATTTGTTAATACTCTCACTTTTTAATCCTAAACTCAACACTAAACCAACCAATAAAAGCCCAACAGTAACACTATAAACAAACTCATAACTCCCAAAACTTTTGAGTAATATGCCTCCTAAGATAGGAAAAAAAAGGCCAAAGGAGGTGAGGTTTGTTTGCAGGGCTGTGTAGATTGGTCGCTTTTCCTGTGGTGCTATCTCAATGACAAGGTTCATCCCACTAATGCTAAAACCATCCAGAGCCACACCAAATAAAAAGAAAATAACTCCATATAGATAAACATCATCTGCAAAGAGAGCTATACTAAACGCAGCGATCATAAAAATAAAACTCAAAGAGAGCATCTGCTCATAATTACTTATTTTTCGCCACAAAAGAGAGCTTCCGACAATGCTACCTACCATCTGCACCATAATAAATCCACCTAACATCCATCCTGTGAGTGTTATAGATTTATTGACATGCAAAATGACAAAAGGCATAGAGAGGTAGTAGCTAAAACTTAAAAAGATGACAACTATTTGAAGTTGCAATCTTTTGTCCTCTTGTAAAATTTTCAGAGCATTTTTTACAAAGAGTCCAAAATTTTTCTCTTTTTCTTGCACTTTCTCTTTTTCTGGTTCCTCGATTGTTGCAAATATCACAAATCCAATCCCCATGATGAAACTACTCACCATAAAAAGGTAGGCATAATTAAGTGGTGCTTCATAGTTCCCAAGTACATACCCAGCGATGCCACCGCTGATGATAGAAGCAATAGAACCTGCCACTTGGCGGTTTGCCATGGTTTTTCCGCGGTATTTTTTGGAAAAGAGTTTTGCTTGAAGTTCCTTAAAATAAATCGCTCCAAATCCAGCTGAAAAGGAGAAGAAAAAAAGCCCTGCTCCAATGAAAAAGAGTGTTAGTGTTTTGTTCGTATCGCCTATGAAATAGATACTTGCACCTATACTAAACCACGAGAGCCATCGAAAGAAAAAAACCTTTGAAAGATAAGGCAATACTCTTTTATATGCCTGTGCATGAAACGCAGCATAAAGCTGAATGATGATAGCCCCACCACGCAAAAGTGAAACAAACAAACCGACAATAACAACACTCTGACTAAAATGCTCAATGATAAGTGGCAAAACAGTAGAAGGCTCTGCTATGGTAATAGCAAGTGAGAGGAAAAAAGCGTGTGCTACATTTTTATAATTATTTTTTGGATTATCTATTTTATACATTATTTCTCAATTTTTTATTTTTTACCATCGAATTGTATCTTTTTTGCACAGTTTTTGTAACCATATAGAGATAAAACTATTTTATAATTTCTAAACCCATGAAAAACGGAGAGTAACATAATGCGCGAAAGAGAGTTTATTATTGACCCAAGCAGTGCAAATTTAGAGTATTTTGAAAGTTTAGATGACATCTGTGCAGAGAGCATTTGTGAAAATGAACTTGAAATTCCATCTGAATGTATTAAAAAAATAGAGTGTTATGAAGATGCTTTTAAAGTCTATCTCACTCCATCAAGACAATATTTTAATGAAGATTGGTATGTCAATCTTACACGTTTAGAGTTTGTTTCATAAGTTTTTTTAATTTTGTCATAAAAACAATTGACAACTAAAATATAATAAATTATAATCATTGTATCTTAATATAATGGAACTACAATGAAAAAACTTCTTCTCTCGGGTGCACTCGCTGCACTTCTCACATCAACACTCATGGCAAAAGATATCAGTGCCTATGAATATGCAGGCTTAAAAAATACAAATGATGTAAAAAAAGCATTAACAGCCCAAGGGTTCCAAGTTGTCGGAGAATATGACGCTATGGAAAATCCGAACTACCATATAGTTGCCTATACAGACAATGCTCTTCAAACCGTTGCTTCAAAAAAAGAACGTGGTTTTGCAGGGGTACAAAAAGTTCTTATTGACAAAGCTGATAAAAAACTTGTCTTTACAAATCCAGAGTACTTTCTTCGTGCATTTTTACAAGATGATTTCAATGAAGCAACAGCTACAAATATAAACAAAGCCCTCAGCACTGCGTTTGGTACCCTTACAGGTTCAAAAGATGCACTCGAAGATGATGATATAGCAGGTTTTCACTTTATGATGGGTATGCCCTACTATGAAGATATGATAGAGGTTGCACAAGGAAAGAATCTCCTCGAAAAACTGAAAAAAAATGCAGGGGCAAACATCGTTTTTACAATACCTCTCAAAAATGCTACACTCGTAGGTGTTGCGATGCCAACAGCTAAGGGAGAAAAATCATATATACCTGCAATAAAAGGGGAACAAAACGCAGCATTTTTACCATACATGGTTCTTGTGCAAAATTCTACAGCAAAAATCATGCACCCTAAATACTACCTTGCCGTAAGTTACCCTAACCTCAGCATGGGACAATTTATGACAATTTCCTCTGCTCCGGACGATATAGAAGATTACTTTAAATCACTCTTTCAGTAATCCTATTCGATACTACCGTCTAAAAGACCTGCCATATAGGCTTTTCTATCGGTAGTAATCTCCTTTCCATCATGGTAAAGCAGTGGCAATGTAAAGCGGCTGTTATCTTCTATAGATTTTGTAGCAACATTATCAGGACTAATAGTATGAATACCTGCGGTCGTCTGTGTTGCCCAGTCTATTAAAATATCTGTTGCATAAATAAGTTCTGAGCATACGATCTTTATACTAGTCTCAATATCAAATTTAAAATCATAATCTTTTCCAAGCTGACGCATTGTTAAGATTATACGTTCACGTCTTTGTGTTTGTGTTTCATTCTCATCATGCATTACCGCAAGATCATCTATATTTAAAAAATGCTCTATAGTGTTAAGCTGCACACCATCACGCAGTGCTTCATCTATCACTTTTCCTGCTTGGATCTCACTTCGCAGTGCATCTATCTTCTCTTGTGTAAAATACCTGTCACCAGCATCTCTTAGATTATCAAGTACATCCCAAACGCCTAAATCAGCAAGTTCATCATCTGTTCCAAGATACACAGCAGCATGTCCCCAGTGTCCAGGAATAAGTTTATCTGTAAGGCGAAATGGTGTTTTTTCCAGCAAAATATCGCCCGGTTGCAATACGCCGCGCAGATTAGCCGCTACAGTATCATCACCATAAAGTTTCCCCTTGCGTGTTGCTACCAGCCCTGCAGTATTTCCAAAATCTTTACTAATTTCATTTAAAAGTAAGTCAAGCGCATCATCTCCAACATCCACTGTTACATGATACACATTGGCAAGATTTGTCGTCGTCGTACCTGTGGTATCATCAAAACCAAGTTGGTATGAAGGACTGTTTTCAATCAAATCTTTCATATATAAAAAAAGGCTATCTGATTCATTTTCATAATTTTGCTTGTTATCATCATAAAAGGCTATCATATCTTTAATATCTTGACGTTGTGTTAAAGAGTTATAATCATTGGCAATGCCCTGCAATACATTAGCTGGAATTCCATAGGCGCTATTTTCGTTATTAAGCTCTTCTCTAAGTTTTTTTGTATCATCAAAATTTTTATAGGTTAAAAGATAATCATCATAACGCGTAAGCATTGCAGAAAGACTTATCATTACAAGTTCAAAACGCTCTTTTTTCGTATATTGTGCATCATCTTGTTTTGCAAGATACTGGTATTTACTCACATACTCCTGCGTTTTATCTTTTGTATTTAGGTAACGCACTAGCATCTGAGACATTGCATCCAAATCTGCACCACTAAGAATATCTTCATCTTTGAGCTGTTCAAAAAGTCTAAAAGCCTTGGTTCTATTTGCCAGTATCTCTTCTATATAAACTTGGTATGGATTGAGTGTATTACCAGAAGCCTTAAGTATTTCCACTGAAGTTGTTTTATCTGTATTTGATGTAGAATTACAGGCTGTAAAAAGAAATGTTGTACATAATATACAATATAGTAGTAGTTTTTTCATATATAATTCCCCCTCTTATTAGAAAGAATTATACCATATATATGATTAATTTATATTAATCACAAAAATATCACACTTCTAGTTCATTTTCAATGGGAATATCCGGAAACTTTTTTGCAATCATATTGGCTGCGATGCCATTTCCCATATAAAGTTTTTCTTTGTTTTCGTCGAGTATAGGTGTTGTTTTATAGCCACAACTAGGTGATTTTGACTTTAAAATAACACGATCAATATCCAAAGAATTGTTTAGTGTCTCTTCTATTTGTCGCTCTAAACGCAGCGTTACATCTTCATTCGTTTCATCTGTCACAATACGTTCTTCACCATCTACTAACATCACATTTATACGCTGACGAGGTGTTCCAAAGAGTGGAGCCTCCGGGCAAAAAGGAATAATCTCATACCCTTCTAGTGCCTCAATCACTGCGTTTAGCTTCTTCGTTTTTCCATCATATCTACAATACTCACCTAAAATACAGGCTGAAACAAGCGCTTTTTTCTTCATAACACTAGCAAATCACTACGGATTTAATCTCTGTCATCTCTTCAATTGCAAAACGAGGTCCTTCTCTTCCAACTCCTGAGAATTTTACGCCGCCATAAGGTTGGATGTCAAAACGTAGTGTCGGCATATCATTAATCACAACTCCACCCACTTCTAGTTCATCTACAGCACGATTTACAAGTGCCAAATCATTGCTAAAGAGTGAAAACTGTAAACCATAGGGAGAATTGTTCATACGTTGTGCGGCATCATCAAAATCCAACACCTTTACAAGTGAAACAATAGGAGCAAACACCTCTTCACAGACAATTGCCATATCATCATGCACATTTGCCATAACACAAGGATGAAAAATTCTTCCTTCAATACGCGGAACAAGCAGAGGAATAGCACCCTCACTTATGGCAGATTCTACCCACTCCATCGCACGTCCACACGCTGCATCATCAATGAGTGGTCCCATAAATGTGTCATCTTCATAAGGGCTTCCCACTTTAAGCTTTTTCGTAGCACGAGCCATAAGTTCTGCAAACTCATCATAAATATCTTCTTGCACATAAATACGTTGGAGTGAGATGCAAACCTGTCCTGAATTCACAAAAGCACCCAAAGCACACTTCGTCGCAGCCATTGCCAAATCAGCAGACTTTTCTATAAATGTAGCTGCATTACCACCCAATTCCAAGCTCACTTTTTTAATGCCCGCATTTTTAGTGATAATATTTCCAACAGGAACACTTCCTGTAAAGCTGATAACACGAGGAATATCAGACGTTATAAGTGCCGAACCAACCTCTGCATCACCATACACAAGACTCAGTGCATCAGGAATTGCATATGCACTCTCAATAAAAAGCTTCGCAAACTTATATGCAGTAAGGGGTGCCTCAGGGGTAGGTTTGAGTACAACTGCATTTCCTGCAACAAGAGCAGGTCCGAGTTTATGTGCCACAAGATTTAGAGGAAAATTAAAAGGAGTAATGGCAACAACAACACCCGCAGGATCACGACGGAAAAAAGCCATTGTCTTCTTCCCTGATGCAAATGCGTCCGTATTTATTGTCTCACCGTTCATTGTTCGCATTGTTTCAGCACAAAGAGTAAGTGTCTCTATACAACGCTCCACTTCAACACGAGCATATGTAATAGGCTTGCCAACCTCATCAGTAATTGTACGTGCCATATCTTCTTTGCTCTCTCGCAATTTTGCAGCAACATCATGCAACCAGCTACAACGCTGTGCAAGTGGTGATTTTTTTGCAAATTTCGCCGCTTCTTGAGCAATTTTCAAAGCCTGAAGCGCATCATCTGCATCACATAGGGGTGCACGTGAGACAACCTCCCCATTATAAGGAGATTTTCTCTCACTCATTCTCTCTTTCGTTACTGCGTTTGAGCCAAAAAATATTTTTGCATCCATAAAAATTCTCCTCTTGCTATAGGAAAAATTATAACATTTTAAGGCTAATAATTTAAAGACATACACTTAAAGTGTAATGTTTTGCACAATATCTATACTTGTTGGAGTAACAATAAGGGCATCTAACATAAATGCATTTTCTAGTGCATGTTTTTTTATATATACATGTACAGTTTTAACAATGCGAGAGAGTTTTTGAGGAGTAATGTTTTGGATCGCTTTTTCATAATCTTCCCCACTCTTTACCTCTACAAAATGGTACACATCATCTCTAAAGGCAATAATATCTATCTCTCCAAAACGGCTATAAAAATTCCTCTCAACAATGCTATAACCGTTGTCTTGTAGATATGCACAAGCAAGTTCCTCAGCTTCATTTCCTTTTTTTCTACTCATATTTTCTCTCTTATTAAATGCTTAATTGTATCATAA
>CAYRVR010000083.1:0-2961 GCA_964427835.1 uncultured Sulfurimonas sp.
AAATCAATTCAATATTTTAAGCACATCATTAGCAACATTTTCCTACTCTATAGAAAAATAAACACAAGAGAATTATTATGTCAAACAGATTAGCGAACGAAGATAGTCCCTACTTACAACAACACAAAGACAATCCTGTCGATTGGTGGCCATGGTGCGATGAAGCATTTGAAAAAGCAAAGAGTGAAAATAAAGCTATTTTTATAAGCATTGGATACTCCTCTTGCCATTGGTGTCATGTGATGGAAGAACAGGTGTTTGAAAATGAAACATGTGCAAAAATTTTAAATGAAAGCTTTATATCCATAAAAGTTGACCGCGAGGAGAGACCCGATATTGACAAATATTACCAAGAAGTCCATCTTCTTTTAAACCGACGTGCAGGAGGATGGCCTACAAGTATATTCTGTACTCCACAAAACAAACCTTTCTTCGCAGGAACATACATTCCACCAGAATCAAATTCAGGTAGTATTGAGGGAATGGGTTTTAAAGAACTCACCGCACTCATAGCAAAAAAAGTAAAAGAGATGGATCCAAAACTTTTTGAAAATGCCGATGAAGTGGAGGGTTTTTTAAACCATAAAGAACATCCAAAAGAAGCAACAGTTCTAAAAGAGGAGTTTTATAAAAATCTCCTCCTACAGGCAAAAAATAACTATGATACACGCAATGGTGGATTTTCTCGCAGTCCAAAATTTCCTCATGCTTCCACGCTCCATGCACTGCTTGTCATAGATAGAATCTACGATGAAAAATCAGCCCGTGCCATGGTGCAAAACACACTTGAAAATATGGCAAAGGGTGGTATGTATGATCTTGTTGATGGTGGATTTTGCCGTTACAGCGTAGATGAGCAGTGGCTTGTACCGCATTTTGAAAAAATGCTCTATGATAATGCTCTTTTATGTGGAATTTACAGTGAATCTTACCTCAGTTATGGCAATGAAAAACATCTACAAACTGCAAGAGAAATAGCTGATTTTTGGTACAACTTTATGAGTGAAGACAATCTCTTTTACTCTGCGAGTGATGCTGACAGTGAAGGTGCTGAGGGAACCTACTTTACATATACATACGAAGAGGTATATGCGATACTTGCAGAAAATGGATATAACAATGCCCAGGAGATATGCCAGACAATGAATGTCACACATCATGGAAATTTTGAAGGCAAAAATATCATCCGTTTTGATGCAGAAGTACCAGCTTGGTTTGCAGAGGTAAAAATCTTACTCCAAAAAATCCGCCAAAAAAGAGAGTACCCATTTATAGACAAAAAAGTACAAACTTCATGGTCTGCAATGATGATAAACGCTCTGTATAAACTTGGAACAATTGATGCAAAATACAATGCACTTGCAACAAAAAGTCTTGATGCACTCCTTGAAACTATGTTTTTAGAGGGAGAGCTCTATCACACTACACTCATACATAAGCAACCAAAAGTAAAAGCATTTTTAGAAGATTATGCCTTTTTGTCACAAGCACTACTCACTGCGTTTAAGCAGACACAAAATGAGCTCTATCTCATCCATGCACAACGTTTCATAAACAAAGCCCTTGAAGAGTTTTACGACAAGGGTCTATGGAACTTTAGTGCCGGTGAATTTGCTGTAAAAGCTGAGATTACCGACACAACATACACAAGCTCTGTAAGTATTATGGTAGATGCACTCCTTACACTCTCTACACTTTTAGAAGATGAGAAGTACAAACATTTTGCCTTCAAAACGATGGAGTACAACTCTTATGAGTTAGGACGTAAACCAATCTACTACCCTTACATGCTGTGTGAAGTAATACGTTATGTAAAAGGTGATAGAATAATTAAAACAGAGCAAGAAAACATAATAAACAATGCTTATGAGCTTGCAAAAATAAGCTATCCTTTCCTACAACTACGAGCCTCAAGTGAAGAAGGTTATATGATTTGTGCAGAGAAGAGTTGTTTTGCAAATACAGATTCAATTGATGAAATAGAGACTATAATTTCTCAAACATTTTAACATACAAGGAAAAGAGCATGGGACGTGAACGAGACATTTTAAATGATGAAGTAGATGAGAGTGCACAACTCAAAGAGCTCGTACACGAAGAGAGACGAACAAAGAAAAAAGAGCTTGAAAAAACACAAGACAAACGGGATAAAGACCCCCATAAAAAACGTGTTGCTATTTGGGTAAAAGATGAAGTGCTGCGTTATGAGTCAGAACTTCAAGAGCTACAGATAGAACTTCTTAAAATGCAAAACTATATTAAAGAGACTGGAGAGAAGGTTTTGATGATTTTTGAAGGACGTGATGCTGCGGGAAAAGGTGGCACTATAAAACGCATTACTGAACATCTCAACCCTCGTGGAGCTCGTGTTGTCGCCCTTGATAAACCAAGTGACAGAGAAAGAACACAATGGTATTTTCAACGCTACGTCCAGCACCTCCCCGCTGCAGGTGAGATTGTTCTTTTTGACAGAAGTTACTATAACCGTGCAGGTGTTGAACCTGTTATGGGATTTTGTACCCAAGATGAACATAAAGAGTTTTTACATGAAGTTCCTGAGTTTGAAAAAATGCTTGTCAATTCCGACATTAAAATTTTTAAATTCTACTTCTCTGTTTCTAAAGAAGAGCAGAAAAAACGTTTTGAAAAACGACGAACAGATCCACTCAAACAGTATAAACTCTCTCCAGTAGATGAGAAGTCACAAGATTTGTGGGATAAATACACCATTGCCAAATACTCCATGCTTCTTGCCTCGCATACAGATTATGCACCATGGACCATCATCCGTTCAGACGACAAGAAAAAGGCAAGAATTAATACAATCAAGCATATTTTAAACCATTTTGATTACCCAAAAAAGATCTCTAAGAAAAAACTCAAAGCAGATCCAGATATTAGAATTACTGCAAATGATGAAATCCGTATTATGGAAACAGAGATGACACTTAAAAGTAAAAT
>CAYRVR010000083.1:3061-7772 GCA_964427835.1 uncultured Sulfurimonas sp.
CTCAAATCACAGCAATTTAAATTTGACACACTCTCACTCAACAAACTTCTTGATGCCTACATTGGCCAAAAAGTGGAACTACGACTTTTAAAAAATGCAAATGAGTTCAAAATCATTACGGCAACACTCCTTGCACATAATGCCAAAGAGTCTCTACTGCAAACACTTGATTACAAAATCATCACTGCACAAAACCACAATATTATGTTTGACACAATTCCAAAAAAGCTTATAACAAAACCTTCTCTTGTATGGAATGTCTCTGTAAAACAAGACCTTAGCGATACTATGAAACTTGATTACCTTATAAAGAACATCTCTTTTAAAAGTAACTATATCTTAAATGTGGACAAAAACAGTAGCCATCTCACAGGCTGGATGACCATAAACAACAAATCAGGGAAAACTTTTACAAAAACAAAACTCTCTCTGCTTGCAGGTGATATAAACACAGTAGCAACAAATACACCATATAGAGCAAAAGTACTCATGGCAATGAGTGAACCTGTACAGGCAAAACACAGTGCCTATGAAGGCTATCATCTTTATGAAATTCCTTTTCAAGTAACACTTGCAAATAATGAAAAAACACAACTCAAATTTATAAGCCAAAAAGAAATTCCTACTACAAAAATATACTCTGCTTACTTAAGAAATCCCCTCTACTTACGAGGTGAAATTTCTAGTAATGTAAACCAGTATATTGTTCTTCAAGGTATAAATGTTCCTCTTCCACAAGGGACTATACGAACATACTCTAAACGCAGCGGACAGACTATATTTTTAGGAGAAAATCATATACCACATACACCAAAAAAGACTCCTGTGCAACTCAAAATTGGTAAAAACTTTGATATAAAAGTAACACAAACAGAGCGTCATCGTCAAGATACAAAAAAGCGATTTGATGTAACGGTACACTATACAATTACAAATAGATCTACTACAGATAAAACAGTAACTTTGCTTATTCCATTTCATAGAAGTAAAGATTTTCAGATAACAACGGATAAAAAGTACTCATTTACAAAAGGAAATTTACTTACTTTTGATATCAATGTAAAAGCAGATGCAACAGAGAATTTTGAAGTACATTTTCAAACACAAAAAAATTAATCTAATAAACAAAACGCTCGAAGCAATCAAGTATTAAATATTTTTGGTTATAATCTCCTTTTTAACACAGGGGATTATATGTTCAAAAATCTAGGTAAATATATATTTATGATAGAGCTTGGGTATAAATACATTAAAGTATTTAAACAAACCTACTTTCACCCATTTATTACACAAAAATACGCATATCAAGAACTCTCAAAAGCACGACAAGAGTACTCAAATAAAGTACTCAAATTTTTAAATATTGATGTAAAGATTGTTGGAGAGATTCCTCAAAAAGACAGAATTCTCTATGCTATCAACCATCGTTCTCTTTTAGATATTCTTGTTATGGAAAATGTCTTTTCACGTTCACACAAAAATGGAACATGGATAGCAAAACAAGAACTTTTTGATGATCCAATATATGGAAAATTCTTCCAATACAGCGGATGTATTAGCGTAGATTTAGAAAACAAAAGAGGCCTTCTAACATTTTTTAAAAAAATAAAACAAACCTTTGAAAAAGTTGATGATATGAACCTTTATATTTTTCCAGAAGGGGAGCGATTTAAAGGTGATGGATTACAAAAATTCCAAAGTGGTGCCCAAAAAATTGCAAAAGCAAACAAACTTGACATCGTTCCTGTTTACATCAATGACAAACTAGAAAAGGTCTTCCAAGCAGCACCTTTTAAAGAGACTTACACTGTTGAAGTCAATATTGGTGATATTATCAGTTACGAAAACTTAGAAGAAAAATACCTTGAATTGTATAATCAAGTCAAAAAAAGAGAGAAAAAATAGATGACATTAGGTGTAAATATAGACCACGTTGCAGTCCTTCGAGAAGCACGAAGAGTTAATGACCCCGACATACTCCAAGCACTCTATGTTGCTTGTGAAAATGGAGCACAACAAATTACCATTCACCTGCGTGAAGATAGAAGACATATTCAAGATAGTGATGTAAAAAACATACTTATGCACTCAAAACTTCCTGTCAATTTAGAGTGTTCTATAAATAAAGAGATTTTAAATATAGTCAGTGACCTACGACCACACCGTGCAACACTTGTACCAGAAAAGCGTGAAGAGGTTACAACAGAGGGTGGCTTGGATCTTTTTACCTATGAAAATGAAATTCGTTATGCAACAGAGCAACTCCATGACGCACTTATTCCTGTTTCTCTTTTTATCGATCCTACCATTGCAGCGATGGATAAAGCAAAAGAACTTGGTGTAGAGATGGTAGAACTTCATACGGGGCTCTACTCCAACCTCTTTGCAATGCTACACTCCAATCTCCCCTACTCAAACCACTCCATACAAGAACTCAATCTCTCCCGTACGGAACTAACTTTAAGACTTGAAACTGCACTCCAACAGCTAAAAAGTGCAGCAAATCATGCAAAAAAGCTAGGACTTGAAGTTGCTGCAGGACATGGACTCAATTATCATAATATCGACGAAATTATGAAAATCCAAGCTATCACAGAACTCAACATTGGCCAAAGTATTATCGCCCGCAGTATTTTTAGTGGTCTTGGCGAAGCTGTAAAAGAGATGAAGCGATTGACAACACGATGAATAAACCAGTAATTGCAATAAGTCTAGGTGATATAAACGGTGTAGGTATAGAGATAGCACTCAAAGCACATAATGAAGTAAAAGCACTTTGTAAACCACTCTACTGTATAAGTAAAGAGATGCTAACACAAGCGAGTAAACTCCTAAACGCAGCGATTCCAGAAGATTTTGAAATTGTAGAAATAAAGGGTAATTTTCCTATCCAACCAGGTAAGGTAACCAAAGAGAGTGGCAGATACTCTTATGACTCTTTTATGAAAGCACTTCAACTCTGTGAAACACAAAAAGCAGATGCCGTAGTAACACTTCCTATACATAAAGAGGCTTGGATGCTCGCAGGTTTAGAGTACAAAGGCCATACAGACCTGATGCGTAAACACTTTCACAAAGATGCTATCATGATGCTTGGATGTCCAGAGATGTTTGTTGCACTTTTTAGTGAACATATTCCACTCAAAGACGTAGCTTCTACTATACAATACAAAAAGCTCAAACAATTCTTTATGGATTTACATAGTAGCATTGAAAAAGACAAAATTGCAGTTCTAGGTCTTAATCCCCATGCGGGAGATAATGGAGTTCTTGGTAATGAGGAACTCATTATCACAAAAGCCATAAAAAGTGCTAATAAAAAAATAGGTTTTGAACAATTCGTTGGCCCAATTGTCCCGGATGTAGCATTTGCACCCTACTTTCGCAAAAACTTCCACTACTTTGTCGCTATGTACCACGACCAAGGACTCGCACCTCTTAAAGCACTCTACTTTGATGAAAGTGTCAATGTTTCTCTTAATCTTCCAATCATTCGTACATCTGTTGATCATGGTACTGCGTTTGACATCGCCTATAAAAATCAAGCAAAGACACTTAGCTACATAAATGCAGTAAAAAGTGCACTTGAATTCATAAGTAAAAGATAATTATTATTATTTAAGTTTAATAACGCTATAATTCATTATTCAAAAAAGATAATTTTTATCTTTTAATATTTTTCAATAGGAAAGAAAAAATGAAAACAGCACTTATAACACTTGTTACGGCTTCATCACTTATGGCAGGCTCTTTAGTCCAAGATGCAAAAAATGCGGGACTTATGCCCATTCCAGCTTCAAAATTAGCACTTATGAAGTTAATAGATAACCCAAAAAACCACATAACAGATGCCAAAGTCAAACTTGGTGAAAAACTCTATTTCGATCCAAGACTCTCACGCAGTGGTCTTATCTCCTGTAATACATGTCATAACTTAATGGAAGGTGGAGATGACGGTGTTGGCCCTTCAACCGGACACATGTGGCGTCACAATCCACACCACTTAAATGCACCAACTGTCTATAATGCTGTATTTTTTGGTTCACAATTTTGGGATGGACGTGCAAAAGATTTAGAAGCACAAGCCCAAGGACCAACCCTTGCACATCCTGAAATGGCAGCAACAAAAGGCCATATTGTAGCAGTTGTAAAATCAATGCCAGAGTATGT
Organism: uncultured Sulfurimonas sp.; assembly: GCA_964427835.1. GTDB lineage: Bacteria > Campylobacterota > Campylobacteria > Campylobacterales > Sulfurimonadaceae > Sulfurimonas. The sequence goes on from CAYRVR010000083.1 coordinate 7,232, forward strand.
AAAAGAGTTTAAACAAGCTTATGGTGATAATGTAAAAATCACTTTTGAAAAAGTAACCGATACTATTGCAAATTTTGAACGTACACTTGTTACTCCGGCACCATTTGATGCATTTATGAACGGATACAAAGAGGCAATGACACCAAAACAGAAAGAGGGTCTTAAAACTTTCATTCAAATTGGTTGTGCTTCTTGTCATAATGGTGTAGCACTTGGTGGTGAAATGAATGCATTTAATGTTACAGGAACATACAAATATATGAGCACAGGTGACTTCAAAGGTGACAAAAATGGTATGGTAAAAGTGCCAACTTTACGTAATATTACTGAGACTGCACCATACTTTCACAATGGTATGATTTGGAACCTTAAAGATGCTATTAAAGAGATGGGACGTATCCAACTTGGAACAAAAATTTCTGATAAACAAGCAGAATCTATAGAAGCATTCTTGGGTGCATTAACAGGGAAAAAACCGCATATGATGTTACCAATGCTTCCAGCTTCTACTCCAGCTACTCCAAAACCAAATCTTAACTAA
>CAYRVR010000084.1:0-1498 GCA_964427835.1 uncultured Sulfurimonas sp.
AAACCTTTTAAAGATTGTTGAATATGTCATTTATTATAGTCTGGCACTTAGCTCCATAAATCATTGCAATTATATCGAAAATAGATTAATCTTTTCTCCTCTTGTTTAAGATAAATTTTTTCTTTATTATAGAGTTTTTTTTAGGATATCAGAGAGTTATTAATTTTATTTTGATACACTCTGTACATAAATTATTTTAAGGATATATAATGTTAGTAACAAACCCAGCTCCAGACTTTACAGCAACTGCAGTTTTAGCAGATGGTTCAATCGTAGAAGATTTTAAATTAAGTGAAAACTATGGTGAAAAAGGTACAGTTGTATTCTTTTATCCACTAGACTTTACTTTTGTTTGTCCATCAGAAATCATCGCATTTTCTCACAGATACGAAGAGTTTCAAAAACGTGGTGTAAATGTTGTTGGTATCTCAGTTGATTCACAATTCTCACACTTTGCATGGAGAGAAACTCCTGTTGAAAAAGGTGGTATTGGCCGTATTAATTTCCCATTAGTAGCTGACCTTACTAAAAACATCGCTCGTGATTATGATGTACTTTTAAATGATGCTGTTGCACTTCGTGGTTCATTCTTAATTGATGACAAAGGGATTGTTCGTCACGCAGTAATAAATGACCTTCCACTTGGTAGAAATGTTGATGAGATGTTAAGAATGATTGATGCACAACAATTTACTGATGAATTTGGTGAAGTATGTCCTGCTGGTTGGCAAAAAGGTGATGAAGGTATGAAAGCAGATACTGAAGGTGTTGCTGAGTATCTTGCAAAACACGAATCAGAGTTATAAAATTCAGATAGAGAGTTTTTTACTCTCTGTCTAATGTATCAAGCGCTTTTTCGCTTGCCTGATTTGCACGTTTGTAGTATCCATCGTCTTGATGTGATGCACAAGCGTTGCACATTACAATCAAAGCCAATCCACAACATACTCTTAGATAATTATTTAAAAACAACTCTATTCCTCCCACTCTCTTTTGCTTCATACAGAGCCTGATCAACACGTTCTAAAAGTGTCGCTTTTTGTTCTGCAATTCTATACTCAGAAACTCCTATACTTATGGTAATACTATAATGCCCAGAAAGCGGTGTTTGAGCAACTTTACTTAAAAGTTTGTTTGCAACATGAAGAGCTTCTGTTTTATTTGTATTGTCCAAAAGAAGCATGAATTCCTCTCCACCCCATCTTCCAAACGCATCAACCTCACGAATATTATTTTCAACAAGTTTCGTGAGTTCTTTTAAAACAACATCTCCTACGTAATGACCATAGGTATCATTTACACGCTTAAAGTGATCAATATCAAACATTAACATAGAAAATGGCTGATGATTGCGTTTTGCCATAGCAATATGAAGATCTATCTCAGCATTAATCTTATACCTGTTATAAATCTGCGTCAAGCTATCTGTAATCGCTAAATTTTCAAGTTTTTGCTCTAATTTCATCTGGATAGTAACATCTTTTGAAGTTGCAACAAA
>CAYRVR010000084.1:1598-7746 GCA_964427835.1 uncultured Sulfurimonas sp.
AGAATCATTCACATAGGTAATAATCCCGTTAGCATCAGTAATGAAAACCAAGTTATCACTTGCTTCAAGCGCTTTAGCTAAAAGCTTCACTTGATTTTCTTTTTCTACTATTTCAGTAATATCATTAATAACACCACGCAGCGTTTTTGCCACGCCATTTTTATCTCTCTTTACAAGAAATTCTACATTGATCCATCTAATTTGAGACTGTGTAGTTACAATACGGTGAAGAAGTGAAAATTTACTTGTAGCACTATTTATTTTTTCATCGAATGCTTTTAAAAAATATTCTATATCATCATCATGGATTAGAGACTCATAATGGATTTTTTGCGATAAAAAATCTTCACTTTCATAACCAAACTGCGCTATATTCTCTGATATATATACTAATTCACAATCACCATTTTCAAGTATAACACATCGAAAAAAGACCATCCCTGAGACTTCTACAAGTTGCATAAATTCAACAAGCTTCTGATGGTCACTATCGTATTTTTGATATACTCTACTCTTTTTCATGTCTACATTGTACTACATTAATATTAAATAAAATATGATTATTAACTTTAAATAACTAATTTGCTACATATAGAAACAATTTGTAATCCTTTCATTCTATTTTTTACTTACTAAAATTCCTCCAATGATAATAAATCCAATGCCCATAAGCGTCCATATATCTGGAAAAGCATCGCCTAACATCCAACCAAACCCTATTGCAAAAGGAATATTTGTATAACTCACAACACCAACTACACTTAAATTTTTTGCACTGTAAGCTTTTGTAAGAAACCATTGCGAAAGTGTAGAAATTATTCCCATTAAAACGATTAATACCCATATCTTCATACCTACAGGCATAATAAAATAAGGAAATAAAAAGCTAAACGCAGCGGGCGGTGTAACAAAATGAGCAGCTACAAAGAGTATGCCCGGTAGTAGTGTTCCCATACCAACAAAAGAGAGAACAATGATGCGTGAATCATAAATCTCTTTTATCTTCTTAATTGTTGTGTAGGCACTTGCAGCAAAAAAACCTCCTAAAATTCCTAAAAAATGGACATAGGTAAAATGTAGCCCAAAGGGTTTTGTAATTAAAACTGTACCTACAAAACCTATAAAAAGAGCAAAAATTATCCGTGGTGTCAATTGTTCTTTCAGAAGAAAAAAGGCCAAAACACTTACAAAAAATGGAGAGGTTTTGTTCAGAGTAATGGCTTCACCAAGAGGAATAACCGTAATGGTATAAAAAAATAAAATCATTGCACTAAAACCCAATAAACCTCGTAAAAGAAGGAGATACAGCTTCGCACCGCTGCGTTTAGGAGGTGTGTGTTTGAGTGCATATAAAATAAGAAAAATACCAAAAAGATTTCTAAAAAAAACAATTTCCAATGCAGAAATGTCTTGTGCAAGTATTTTTGTTATAGCACCATTAAACGCAGAAATAAGTGCTGATGCAAGCATAAAAAGTACGCCACTTTCACTACGCTTTAACACACTGTTTCTTTTTGCACAAATTCCATCGCTTTTGCATTTACAAAGGCAAGTTCATACCACTGTTTTTGTGGTGCAATTAATGTCAATCTTGCAGGATTACTTGCTCGTGAGAGTGCTACATAAAACTGAGAAGGAGCAAATATTTCGTTTGTTTCTATTATGAGATCTTCTATGCTCATGCCCTGTGATTTATGTATGGTAATAGCAAAGGCAAGTTTAATGGGATACTGATACACACTAAAAAGGCTCTCTTCTACAAGCTCTTTTTTTCCCGCAACTGTCTTTTCTTTCCACAGTGTTTTATTTTGCGCAACACTTTCAAGTTTAACTACCTTAGCATCACTTTTTTGCACATAAACATAACTCTCATCAGCATTAATGACAACACCACGTTCTCCATTAAAATAGTTCCAGGCATTGCGAGTAAATAAAACTGGAGCACCAATTTTGAGTTGTAATGTACTCTCTATTCTTGCATCTTCCATAAAACGTGCTATCTCTTTGTCAGTAACGCTTCTAGTGTGTTTTACGATTTGTGCTTCTTTAACTATTATATCTGCATCAATTGAGGCGAGTTGTATAACATTGTGCTGTTGTGCAGAGCTGTTTTTGCCAAATAAAAATGTAAACTGACTCAAATCCTGTGGTAGTGGCCGGATATAGCTATTGAGCTGATTATGTATATTTTCATCAATTTTTCCAAAACGGACTGCGTTTAAGAGGGCAATAAACGCAGCATCATCTGTACGATAGATATGTGTAAGTTCTACTTTTTTAAATGAAAATCTCTTCCATGCAAAAGATTCAAATGCAAAAAAGACTTCACCATAGCCTTTTACAATGGGAGGCAGTTGTAAAAAATCACCCACAACAAGCAAACTCCCAGCAAAACCAGCCTGTTCTAAACGCAGCGCTATCATTTCAAAAAGAGCTGCACTCACCATAGAAATTTCATCAATAACAATTAAATCCATAGAAGCTATAAGCTTTTTTACTTTCTTTTTAATCTCATACTTTCTATTTTGTTGCAACGCCTCAAGACTATCAGCAATACCAAGATCAAAGAAACTGTGCAGTGTCTGCCCACCTATAAGTGTTGCAGCCATTCCTGTAGAAGCAAGTTTAGCAACTTTTTTTGCATCTGCTTCATACATACCTATAATCTTACGGGTAATGGTTGTTTTTCCTACCCCTGCTCCACCGGTTAAAAAAACATTTGTTTTCTTTTTGAGTAAATTAAAGGTACTTGTTTCATAATTCATTTACGAATAATAACAACACTTGATATAAAATTCAATTAAGAGTTGTATAATATGAAATAAAAAAAGAAGTAGTAAATGAACGAAAAAATCCTTATAGTAGAAGATAATAAAACATTAGCCAAACTTATTGCGAAAAAACTCACAGCTGCACTTGCAATGGAGGTTGAAATTGCCTACTCTCTTCAAGAGGCAAAGCTTTTTCTCAATCATCGTAACTATTTTGTAACACTTCTTGACATTAACCTCCCCGATGCTCCCAATGGGGAAGTTGTCGAATATGCGCTTGCTAAAAAAAATCATATCATTGTTCTTAGTGCCAACATTGACAAAGAGTTCCGTAATAAAATGCTCAACAAAAGCATTATAGATTATGTAAACAAAGGTGGAATCAATGATATTGAATACATCGTCCATACAATCCAAAGACTCCAAAAGAACAGACTCCATAAGGTTTTAGTTGTTGATGATTCGATGGTATTTCGTAAGCAAATGCAAACCATGCTTGAAAACCTTTTCTTTGAAGTTATCACCGTTGCACATGGCGAAGAGGCTTTAGGAATGCTCAGTGTAAAGCAGGATATCTCCCTTGTCATAACTGATTACAATATGCCTGTAATGGATGGCCTTGAGCTTACACTAAAAATTCGCGAAAACTACTCTAAAAATGAACTCTGCATCCTTGCACTCTCAGGAAATGAAGATAGTGAGGTGAGTGCTCTGTTTTTAAAACATGGTGCAAATGACTACATTAAAAAGCCCTTCTCAAAAGAAGAATTTTCTTGTCGTATTAACAATTCCATAGAAGCCCTTGAAAACATTCAAAAAATCACCCACTATGCAAACCGTGACTATCTCACAGGGCTCTATAACCGTCGCTACTTCTACCAATATATTCCCGAATATCTTGATTCTATGAAAGAAAAATCCCAACAATGTGCCGTTGCCATGATAGATATAGATCACTTCAAAAAGGTCAATGACACCTATGGACATGACGCAGGAGACAAAGTCATTGTAGCCCTTGCCGATATACTCAGAAGTAATACAAGCCCAAATGACATTGTCTCTCGCTTTGGAGGCGAAGAGTTTTGTATTGTTTTAAAAAATATTAATAAATACTCGGCAGAAGAGATTTTAGAACGTATCCGTCAAAGTGTTGAAAAACACACCATAGAAGTTGATGAACAAACACACCTCAACATTACTATTTCTATCGGTGGCGTTATACATGATTACCAAGAGAGTATAGATGAGAGTATAAACGCAGCAGATATGCTCCTCTATAAAGCAAAAAACAATGGAAGAAACCAGTTGATTTTTCAGTAACTTAGTGTAATTATTTCTCCAAAAGGGGGCTCTTTTTGCTCTGGCACTATCCATTTTACTGCATAATTGGGAACTTCTTTTGGAAAGATACCTTCTAAATCAGTAAAATAAAGCAGTAATTTCACATCATCAAACTCTTTCTCTATAAAAGTAAATACCGGACGAAAATCTGTACCAGTACCACCCATCAAAGTAACATCTAAAGGTTCTCCCGTAAAAAAGCGCTGGTGTGAGCGTACTTTTTCATCACATATAATCAGCTCAATGACATAATTTGGAATAATGTTCATTAAAAAGTTTACTTCTGTTAAAAAAGTATTTAAAAGTGATTCATCCACTGACCCTGAAGAGTCAATGGCGATCACTAAACGAAAGGTTTGCGAGCTACAAGAAGGCAAATATATTCCTTCATAGAGAAGTTTCTTACTCGGAGGCATCATCACATAATCATCACGAAAATATCTATCTAGTGCAAGACGTAGTTCATCTCTCCAATCAATTTTTCCAAAGTTACTGATGCTGAAAAAACGCTCTATCGACTCTGGTACTTCTTCTGCTTGTATCTTCTCTTGTAAAGCGTTTAGCGCCTCTTGGGCAAAGAGTTGTTCTGCAAGAATCTCCTCTTGGAGTTGTTGGGGAGTGGGCTGCTCTTTTTCTTGCTCTTTTTTTTCCTCCACATCATCAAGAGTATCAGCTTCATACTCCAAATCCTCATCATCTCGCAAAATATCTGCTTTAAGCTCAGCATAAATCTCTTCGGCATACATCCCTGCAAACCGTTTTCTATACTGTGCACCATAAGGCATATCTAACCCATTTTGTAGCAGCATATCGTTTATAGCCATATCTGTTGCCATCTGCCACAGCCAGCCACTGCGTTTTTGTCTTCTCTGTTCATGTGCCAAAGAAGCGTGCATAGCACCATTTGCAAAAACAAACGCAACTTCACTCAACTCCAGCCCATCAAAATAATCACTGTTTATCTCTAGTTTCACGCCATTACTTTTAAAAGCTTCAATATCATCATTGACAACAACTTCCAGCTTCGAGGCAAGTGTTCCAAAATAGGGGTAATCTACAAGCAGTTTTGCCTTTGCACGTGATAATTTTTGCTCATCCATACAACACTACTCCAAAAGATAGGAAAACTTTTTTACCCACTCTTTAAACGCAGCAGAGTGTTCCATTCGCACCCCACTTCTTTGTAAATCCTGCACTATCATTACTGCAAATTCACTTTTGAGCTCGAGTGTATAACGTAAAATATTTTCCAAATACTCCTCTTGAGGATCTTGCAAATATTTACTCACAATTCCAGAAGCAAGAGCATACAATACATCTACCTCATCAGAGTAGCTAAACGCAGCCCCTTGTAAAATAGCATCAATGTCAGGTAATCGCTGCATAACTTTCATAAATCCCACAAAACTCACAGCAACCTCACGTCCCACAGCTCCGCTAATGGTATCAAGCAGGAGTTTTTGTTGCACATTCGTCTTTAAAATACTACTCACATATTCCCAGCTTCTTGGTGTTGCAAAACTCTTTACATCTTTTTTTGCATCAAAGGTAAAAAGGTGCTCATTTTTATAAGAAATATAGGCAATAATCCGCGCATCCAAACCACTACTATAAGCCCACTCTCTCCAATCATCCACATTTACTTCTAACTCAAAATGAACAAATCTGTTTGCAAGTGGTGCAGGCATCCTGTAGGTCACACCGCGGTCTCCTTCACGATTTCCAGCAGCAACTATTGCCCAACCATCAGGCAGTTCATACTCACCTACCCGTCTATCTAAAATAAGCTGGTACGCAGAAGACTGTACAGCAGGTGCCGCAGAGTTAAGCTCATCCAAAAAGAGAATGCCCTCGCCCTCACTTGGTAAAAAAGCCGGTGGCGCCCAAAGTGCAGTATGTGACTCTTTATCATAAAAAGGAATTCCTTTTAAATCCGTAGGGTCCATCAGTGCTAAACGCAGGTCAATAAAGCCAATTCCCTGCTCTTGTGCTATCTGTTTTACAATGGAAGATTTTCCAATTCCCGGTGCACCCCA
>CAYRVR010000085.1:0-7479 GCA_964427835.1 uncultured Sulfurimonas sp.
CAACTTCACCAAGTAAAATCATATATTTTACATCTGGGTTTTTTTCCATTCTAAGCATATTGTCAATGAAAACACTTCCAACAAATCTGTCTCCACCAATAGCAACACCCTCAGCTATACCATCAGCATTAAGAGCAATGATGTTTGAGAGTTCATTAAAAAGACCACCAGAACGAGTTACAAGTCCACATGAACCTGCACGGTGTAGTTTTGAGCGAACGATATTTTCAATTGTTCCACCAATGTTTGCAATTTTAAAGGCTCCAGGTGCGATAGCACCAACAGTTGCAGGTCCAATAACTGTAACACCTGCAGTACGTGCAGTGTGATTCATTTTTCTCGCTAATCTTTCAGGGATACCTTCAGCAGTAACCATAATAGAGCTAAATCCACCAATTTCAATCGCTTCCATAGTTACATCATATGCAGTTCTAAAAGATGCAAAGTTAAGTAAAACATCAGCATTTGGATGCGCTGCTTTTGCCTCTGCAGTTGTTTTGAAAAGTGGTACCATAATCTCATCACCACCCCAAAAAAACTTCTCGAACTTGTTACCACTTGTAGGTGCTACAATTGCAGCTACAGATGGAGTATCTCTTTTGATTGTGTAATCATAATCCAACATTCGTTGAATCGCAGTTTTATTGTTATTCCAAAATATTGCTTGTGTATCTCTTGTATATAATTTATTCATTTTCTACCCTTACTTCTCTAATGCCATTCTTACAATGTCTGTAACGTGTGTTTCAGGACCATATACTTCAATATAAAGCCCTAGTCTATCAGCCGCTTCTTTGATGTCTTTGAGACCTTTTTCATAGTTTGGCCCACCACGACGAACATAAATTTTTGTATTATGCTCTTTGATTTTTTCAGCATTTTCTTCAAAAGATTGAATGATACCTGTAAAAGTTTTTGCAACATCAGTAAAGTTTGCGATAGCACCACCAATGATTAAAATTTTATCTTTTCCTTTTGGATCTTTATGACGAGTCATTAGATCAATAACAGTATCAGCATAAAATTTTGTTTCACCTGTAGTCGGTCCACCAGAGTACTCACCATAGTTTGCTAAATCCGCGATTGAACCTCCATTTGCTTCTGCAAAGTCAGCAATAGTGTCAGCATATACAACTGAAGCACCACCACCGGCAACCATAGTCCAAACTCTACCCATTGGATTTAAAATAGTAAGTTTGAGTGACGCACCTGATTTGCTATCAGCTTCTGCAATTGCTTTTTCTTCTGGAGATTGATCTTCCATTCCAAACGCAGTCGGGTACTCGATATCACCCCAAGCATCTTTCATCATAAAACCAGCTGTGTCATCTAGACGTGCAACGAGGTCAAGGATCGCCATATTGTTACCTTCTAGCATAACAATTGGATTAATTTCTAAATAAGCAAAGTTTAAATCTCTATAAAATTTAAAGAATGCAAATGCGAATGCTTCAAAGTTTGCTCTATTCTCTGCTGGAATATCTGCAGGAACATTCGCTCGAATCTCTTTTTCAATTTCAGCATCAGTCATGTCGATTGGAATAACAACTTCATTTACTTTTTCATCCCAACCATCTTCAACTTCCATACCACCTTCAGCTGACATATAAAGAACATCATCTTCACCAACACATGTAGCAGAAATATAGTACTCTTGATCTTGAGAGTGTGGAGTAAATGGCTCAACAATAAAGTGTGTTAATGTACCGTGTTGTCCAGAAAGAAGTGTTGTTTCATGTGAAGTTTTCTCATCAATCCATTTTGCAGCTTCTTCTAAAGTTACATCACCCGGTTTATTTGTTTTAAATAAAACTAAATCATTTTTACCACGTTTACCAAATAACATATCTGGTTTAGCAACTAATGGTTCTTGCTTTAACCACTCAAAACCATGTTCTTCAGCTTTTGCTAAAAGTTCTGCTCCACTTGTAACAAGAACAGATTTGAACCCATAATGGAATCCACTAAAATATTTTTCCCAGTGTTTAGAAAAAAGTGCTTTACCGTCGTATTCACGTATCGCTTTTTGAGCCATCGAAACTCCCTATTTTGATATTTGAAGATTATTGTAGCATAAACTCTTTAATAAATATCTTTTGTTTATATTTCGTATTCAATAGATTTATTTACTGTTTATTTTAGTAACAAAAGCTTCATATACAGGTTTTGAATTGTAACTAATTGTTACATTTTTAGACTGCGAACTCTGTAATGGCACTTCATTGAGTAATATATTATCACATTCACCTATGCCATAAAATTTAAGTCGCAACTGCATCTTATAATTTGTTTTAACACAGGATATATCTTCTTTTTTCAAATGGGCTGCTAACTCTTTTGCTACATGCATATCATAGGCAAAATGTTTTTTGGGGTTTTCTAAAAAACGATACAGTTCATGATTAAAAAAGACAACAACACTATTTAACACTAAAAATAAAAATGCTATTGTAAAAATGAGTTTATATTTTTTACGAAACTCTTTTACTCTCACTCTATAAGAAGAGACAAAACTTTGTGCGGCCAAAGGAAGTGCCACAATGAGGTAAGGGCTAAATACTTCAACATCTACTCTTTGACGAAAAGATAAAACAAGAGAAAGTAATAAAGCTGTCGATGAAATATACCATAGTTTATCGATCTTATTTGTCAAATATCGTTTATAAAGAACATAGAAAATATAAATAAAGACTATAGGAGTAAGAATTGCACTATAGAGACCAAGAAGATCTAAAAAATAACCATTAGGAACACCATGAATTTTAATGTTATAAAGACTAATAGATAAAAGGTAAAGTCCAAATGTATACGCAAGCATCAAAGGATTTTTTGCAAATAAATAGTAGACACCAAGACCCAAAAACAGATAAGAAAAACCCGGATCTAAAAATGCCAAAACTAGGAGTAAAATAAATGTATATTTATCTTCATATTTTGAACTTATGTAAATGTATAGTAAAAGTCCAAAAATAAGTAATCCTGCATGATTTACGACAAGAGCAGAGCTTATAACACCAGGAAGAAGTATAAACACTAAAATAAGCCATAACCTATTACGTTCTGATTTTAAATAGTTTTTAGAAATAAGATAGAGAAGTACAACACTTCCCAAATGTAGAAGTATCATGGCAAAACGCAAACCTATGTCATTTTGACCAAACAGAGCGATACAACAGTCTGTAAGATATTTTAAAAAAGACGTATCCCCATATAAAAGAAGAGCTTCATTGTAAGAGATAGATATATTTTTTGTTTCATACAATAGTGTGAGCGCATCTAGTCCCAAAATTAAGAAAAAGATGAGCCTTGTATTCATATTTTTAAGAAATTCCCTATCATTTCATGCCCATATTCACTCATTATAGATTCTGGATGGAACTGAACACCATAAATATCTTTATTTTTAATTTTCAATGCCATTATCTCATTATCGTCACTACTAAACGCAGTAGGTTCAATCATTTCAGGCAAACTCTCTTTATCTACAATTAAGGAGTGATAACGTGTTGCAATAAATTCAGTAGGTATATCTTTAAAAAGAGCACATGGTTGCGTTTGCTTCATTAACGAGGTCTTACCATGCATCATATTTTTTGCTCTTACCACATCTGCGCCAAAAACCTGAGCAATGCTCTGATGCCCTAAACAAATTCCAAGAATGGGAACTTTATCTTTAAAATAACGGATAACATCAAGAGTAATCCCTGCTTCATCTGGAGATGCTGGCCCCGGTGAAATAATAATCTTTTCAGGATGTAGTGCTTCAATCTCTTTTAAACTCATCTCATCATTACGAATAATTTTCAAATCAGCACCTAATTCTCTACAATACTGAACAATGTTATATGTAAAACTATCATAATTATCTATCATTAAAATCATTTTGACTCTTTCTTTTTATATAGCGTTATTATAACATGCAAATTTGATATCTCTATAAAAGCGCACTAAAATAGCTTTTTCATACAAATTTACACAAATTATGTAAAAAAGTTTGATTATCGTAAAAATTCAGATATACTGTTGCCAAGTGAAAGATGAGGCGTGAATTCATCTTTAGTGTGATTTTTGCTCTACTGCGTTAAAAACCTCCTAAAGACTCTCCCGATATTTTGACACAATTTATAAAAAAGGCTAGACAATGGCAGAATTAATGGACGGATCAGTTAAATGGTTCAATGATGAAAAAGGTTATGGTTTTATTCAACAAGACAATGGTGGGAAAGATGTATTTGTACATTTCCGTCAAGTAAACAACAACACTGGTGGACGTGTTTCACTAGCAGAAGGTCAAAGAGTAACTTTCGAAATCGGTGAAGGTCAAAAAGGCCCTCAAGCTGAGAACGTAACACCTCTTTAGTCATCTGACTTAGACATAGGTACTCTCGTACCTATGCATCTTTTTTTACCATGAGTTTATAACACTCGTGTGCAATTTCCAACTCTTCATCTGTTCTAATTACAAGCGTTTTTATATTTTTGAGTATGGCATTATTCATAATAGCATCTCTAATTTCTGCAGAATTTTCTCCTATTCCACCACTAAAGACAACAGCATCAACATTTTCTAAAAGTACCATATAAGCACCTATATATTTTTGTATTCTACGCACCATTATATTTACTGCTAATTTTGCCTGTTCATCTTTGCGATCTAAAATTAGACGGAGATCATTTTCTCCACATATTCCAAAAAGTCCTGACTCTTTATTGAGCAGCGTATCAACTTCTTTAGCGCTATACCCCATTTTCTTTTGTAAATAGAGAGGAATTTCCGGGTCAATATCACCACACCGTGTTCCCATTACTAAGCCTTCAAGCGGTGTAAATCCCATAGAGGTATCTATGCTTTTACCATTTTTTATGGCACAAGCACTCGCACCATTTCCTAAATGTAAAGTAATCAAACTAATTGCTTCAACGGGTTTTTGAAGCCTTTGAGACGCTTGTTTCATCAAATATGCATGCGAAGTGCCATGAAAACCATAGCGACGAATCGACTCTTTTTCATATAGTTCAAAAGGCAAAGCGTATAGGTAAGCTTCCTTTGGCATCGTTGCATGAAACGCAGTATCAAAAACAGCAATCTGCGGAAGATTTTTTGTTTTCATTTGGACAAGCTTTATGCCTTCTAAATTAGCTGGATTATGTAAAGGTGCTAGAGGGATAAGAGATTCAAGGGTTGCAATAACACTGCTATCAATAAAACAAGATTGTTGTAATTTCTCTCCACCATGTACTACGCGATGTCCGACAACATCAATAGTAGAAAAATCAATTGCCAAAGAGTCCAATGCCTCTTCATGATTTAAAATAACTGATCCACTCTCTCCTATTCTTTGTACCTCTTTTTCTTCAAGCACCTCTCCGTCGGGCATAGAAAAAAGTTTATATTTTAAAGATGAACTTCCTGAATTTATGACAGCAACTTTCATTTTATACCCTCGCCGCTTGAATTGCAGTAATGGCTACAGTGTTTACAATATCATCCACCAAACAACCACGACTTAAATCATTCACCGGCTTTTTCAACCCTTGCAATACCGGTCCAATAGCAATAGCCCCACTTGAACGCTGTACTGCTTTATACGTATTGTTTCCCGTGTTTAAGTCTGGAAAAATAAAAACCGTTGCTTCCCCTGCTACTTTAGAATGTGGTAGTTTTATTTTAGCTACCTCTTTGTTTATTGCAGCATCATACTGGATTGGCCCTTCTACAAGGATATCTGGTCGTTTTGTTTTAACAATCTGTGTTGCTTCTCTTACCTTATCAACATCTCTCCCCTGCCCACTCTCTCCGGTTGAATAAGAGAGCATTGCCACCTTTGGAGTAATCCCAAAATCTTTTGCAGTATCAGCAGAGGCAATGGCAATATCTGCCAACTCTTGCGCATTTGGATCTTCATTTATTGCACAATCACCATAGACTAAAACTTTTGTTTGCAAACACATAAAAAAAACACTTGAAACGATAGAAACATCTTCTCGTGTTTTAATGATTTGCAACGCTGGTCGTATCGTATCTGCTGTAGAGTGAATAGCACCACTTACCATACCATCAGCATAGCCACACTCAACCATCATTGTCGCGAAATAGCTTAAATGCCCAATAGCATCTCTTGCAACATCCATACTAATTCCCTTATGTTTTCTTTTTTCATAAAAAACATTGACAAATTCTTCTCTATGTTTTGAAGTAAGGGGATTTACAATCGCTGCGTTTGAAAGGTCGAGCCCAAGCTTCAAATAATTCGCACGTAACTCCTTTTCTTCACCTAAAAGGATAATTTCTGCAACTTCTCGACGAAGAATAATCTCTGCCGCACGTAAAATTCTCTCATCAAAAGATTCTGGAAGAACAATTCTTTTTTTATGCATTCTTGCCATTGCAAAAAGTTTGTATTCAAACATTTGCGGTGTCATTATATCACTGTAAGTTTTTGCAATTTTCTCTTCTATAACCTTACTATCCACACTCCCATTAAATAAGCCTAAAGCCAAAGCAATTTTTCTCTCTGAATGCACACGGAGTCTTGCATGCACATTCATTATTTTTTTTGCAGTATTAAAAGTATCACTTTTTATAGAAAGAATGGGTACTTTTAATCCCTCTAGCCCATCTATCAACTTAGCGATATTGGGATGTGTCTGCATTGCAAAAGGAAGCACAATAGCAGCGATATTTGGATAATTACAAGAGTGTAAAGCGCCATAAAGCCCTAAAATAATATCAGACCTATCTCCCGGAACTATGACTAAGTCCCCCTCCTCTATATGGTCTAAAAAGTTATCAAGTGAGAGTGCTGCTACTTTTACTCCACGAATAATACGTAAAGGATCACTTTGTGCCAACACAATACTTTTAGCCGAGAGGGTTTCCATAACATCTTCAAGTGTTGGCAAGTCAAGTTCTTGAACCTCTTTGAGTAAATAGGTTGTATATTTTGTACTTGCAAAAAGTTCTTGCAGCATTGAGAACTCTTGCTCATTGACACGATTTATGAAACTAGCAAAATGTGTACATCCCACTGAAGTTGCATACTCATTCTCTATCAAAACCTCATCATAGACTTCTTTTGCAGTTTTATTTTTAGCACTCACAATATTAATATAAGGAGAACCAAAATTTTGTGCTATTTTCACATTGATATCATACGAGAGTGTACTCGGTAAAAAAGATTTACGAATCCCCTCACATAAAACGAAATCATACTCCTGCTCAAGCTTTTTAAATTTAACAATGAGATTTTCTATAAGTTCATTCTCTCTACCCGCGGCCAGCATCTCTTCAACATCTGAGACATCATAACCATAACACTCTTCATAATTTATATCCAGTTTATACCGCTCTTTAATGAAAGATATATCACCATCAACTCTCTTCTTATCAGAAATTATTGGACGAAAAAAGGCAACCCTTTGTAAATTTCGCTTTAAAATTTCCATCATACCCATAGATATAAAGAGCATTCCAGCATT
>CAYRVR010000086.1:0-7450 GCA_964427835.1 uncultured Sulfurimonas sp.
AGAGGTGTAAATGTTCTCTTAGTTTCAGGGAAACTCCCTACATCTACATATTTGACACGAAGTCTCCATGTACTAAGTGGAACTTCATTTTCCACTTTACATGCGATCTCACAACCTTTACATCCCATACAAAGATGTAAATCAACTAGGAAACCTAATTGCATATATTCTCCTTTAACCATTACGGCTTTTTTAAGATTTATAACTACGTTTTATTTGTATTAAAAGAAGCCCTTATGCACGGCATTTCAAGCTTTTTTTACTGTCTTCATCTTAACCGAGTAAGCTTAAAAGTATCCTGAAAAAACGAGATTTTTTTGAGAAAGAAAGAGAATGTGTATATTTGAAAATTTTATATTTAAAAGATTTATAGTAGTTATAATTTGAAGTTTTAGAAGTACTCTTTTTTATAAGTATATATAAAGAAATTCTCTCTTACTGAGAGAATCACTCTAAAAAAATTTAGTTGAGACGGACACGCACAGACTCTTCATGTGCAGTGAGTCCTTCTGTATTTGCAATGAGAGCACACTCATTTCCTATCTCATTAATTGCTTGATGACTAAATGATATGATAGAACTTTTTTTCATAAAGTTTTCAACACCTAAAGGTGAGTAGAATTTTGCAGTCCCACCAGTTGGAAGTGTATGGTTTGGTCCTGCGACATAATCCCCAATAGCCTCAGGTGTATTGTGTCCTAAAAAGATAGCTCCAGCATGTTTTATAAAAGGAAGAAGTTCAAATGGGCTCATAGTCGCCACTTCTAAATGCTCTGGAGCAATTTTATTCATCAATTCCACTGCTTCATCCATTGTTTTTGTAATGATGATTGCACCACGTTCTTCTATAGACTTACGTGCTATCTCTTGACGTGGGAGTTTTACAAGCCATTTTTCTATTTCTACTTTTACTGCATTTGCTAATTCTTGAGAAGGAGTAATTAAAATAGAACTTGCCATTTCATCATGTTCGGCTTGAGAAAGCAGATCAATAGCCAAGTGGTGTGGGTTTGCACTCTCATCTGCTAAGACACCAATTTCACTTGGCCCTGCTATCATATCTATGTTTACTTCTCCAAAGACCATCTTTTTTGCAGTTGCAACAAAAATATTTCCCGGTCCTGTAATAACATCTACTTTAGGAATATTTTGCGTTCCATACGCCATTGCGGCTATGGCACTTGCTCCACCTACTTTATAAACCTGCGTTACACCACAAAGATGACATGCTGCTAAAAGAAGTTCATTAGGCTCATTGTCTGGCGTAGGAGTACAAACAACAATATTTGCAACACCTGCAACCTGAGCAGGAATAACATTCATCAAAAGTGACGATGGATAGGCTGCTTTTCCACCGGGAATATAAAGTCCTGCACTATCAACAGCTGTTACTTTTTGGCCAAGTATTGTTCCATTTGCTTCCGTATCAAACCATGATTTTGGTTTTTGCTTTTCATGATAAGCACGGATTCTATCATACGCAAGATGGAGTGATTCTTTTAATGCAGCATCAAGATTTTCATAGGCTTGCAACATCAAATCAGTAGAAATTACTAAATCTGCATCTTCTTTTGGTTCCCAGTTGTCAAATTTTGCAATATGGGCAAAAAGTGCTGCATTTTTATCTCTTTTAATCTCTTCTATAATTCCACCGACTATGCCCGATACATGAGCAATATCCATTTTACCCCGTCCAAGAAGCTCCTCAAACTTTTCATCAAAATCACTATCTGCTGCGTTTACAAAGATCATTGTTATTTTTTCCCTTTTTGCTCTTTATCAAAAGCTTGCTTGACAATACCTAATGCACCAAGAAAAGATTTCGTTTTTACATAGCCAAGAAGTGGTTGATACATTGGCTCACCATTTGGCAATAAAAACCAAATTCCCGGTAATCCTGGCGTATTTTGACGGATTTCCATAGGAACATAATCTCCTTTATCTACCCAAGAACGGATAGCAATAAAATCATTATTGAGTGCTTTTATGACCATTGGATCTTTGAGTGTAGTCCTGTCTAACAGAAGACAGTATTTACAATGTGTACTTGAGACAATAAATAAAATCGGTTTATTTTCTTTCGTTGCTGCTGCAACACCACTTTTATAATCTTTTGCCCAGTGTAAATCCGCTGCAAACAACGAAGATGTTAGCAATAAAGCTGCCACTAATAGAATTTTTTTAATCATACTTTTTTACCTTTTTTAATAATTCTTTTGAGCATTTTTCTGCAGACTTATCTGTTACATCAATAACAATATCTGCAAGATTCAAATACTCAGGACGTCTTTGTTCATAAAGCTCTCTGGCTTTTTTCAAATCTTGGAGCAAAGGACGTTTTTTTAACTTTCTTGCTGCGTTTGGATGTTTTTTTATTCTATCAATAATAGCATCAAACCCAGAATCTAGTAAAACAATTATACCTATTTTTTTTAAATTCTTTTGTTTATAAAAGCCTCCACCGGTTGATATTAAAGTATTTGTTACACTTTTTTCAAGCCATTGGGCAATATTTTTTTCTAAATTTCTAAAATACGCTTCTCCCTCTTTTTCAAAAATCGTTTTAATTTTTCTGTTTTGCATACTTTCTATGAGGTCATCAGTATCTATGGCAATATAATCCGAGTGTTTTACCACTTCTCTTGCAACACTACCTTTTCCTACACCCATAAACCCAATGAGTACAATGTTTTTCATCTTCTACCTGCTTATAAATCGATGTCCACATTATATATAAATAAAATTATCTCTTATTTAAACAATCATTTATTAAGAGCTGTTATAATGCTTTTTCTAAAAATATTCGCATTAGGTATATTATGAAACATAAAAATATTATTTCACTTGGTTTTATCTCTGTTGCACTCTCTGCATCACTCCTTTTTTCTTCAGAATTATCAGCAAAAAGCTCTCAAGAAGCACAAAAAGAAGAAGTTTCACGACTGCAGGCTCTGAGTAAATTTGCAAATGTACTCAACATCGTGCAAAAATATGACGTTGATAAAGTAACTATTAATGAACTCATCGATAAAGCACTCAAAGGAATGATGGAAAACCTTGACGCCCATTCAAACTTTCTTACGCAAAAAGATTATAAACGTTTAGAAGTACAAACAAATGGTGAGTTTGGTGGTCTAGGCATTACTGTAGGGATGAAAGATGGAGCACTTACTGTTATTTCACCTATTGAGGGGACTCCTGCAGACAAAGCTGGTCTCAAAGCTGGAGATATTATTCTTAAAATCAATAAAAAATCAACTATTGGGATGAGTATAGATGAAGCAGTATCACTGATGCGTGGTAAAGTCGGTACGCCAATTGATTTGACAATTGTACGTAAGGGAGCTATGAAGCCACTCTCTATCCATATAGTCCGTGGCATTATAAAAATCCAATCTGTCTATGCAAAAACAATAAATAAAAATATTTTGTATCTACGTGTTACAAGTTTTGATAAAAAAGTCGTTGAAGATGTAAGAAAAGAGATTAAAAAACATCAGGCATCGACAAAGGGTATTATCCTTGATCTTCGTAACAATCCTGGCGGTCTCCTTGATCAAGCTGTTGGTTTAGTCGATACTTTTGTAGATGATGGTACCATTGTTTCACAAAAAGGTAGAATTAAATCTGAAGACAAAACATACTATGCACATAAAAGTGACACACTCACAAAAGTTCCTCTGGTTGTCCTTGTAAATGGAGGAAGTGCCAGTGCAAGTGAGATTGTCAGTGGTGCACTCCAAGACCATAAACGTGCAGTCTTAGTCGGTGAAAACACTTTTGGTAAAGGAAGTGTACAAGTTGTTCTTCCAATTTCCAAAACAGAAGCGATTAAACTTACAATTGCCCGATACTATCTACCAAGTGGAAGGACCATTCAAGCCGTCGGTGTCAAACCAGATATAGTAGTCGCACCAGGTGAAGTGAAAACACATGAAAATGAGTTTGAAATCAAAGAAGCTGACTTAAAAAAACACCTCCAAAAAGAACTTGAAAAAGTTGATGGGAAAAAAGTTACAAATAAAGAAGATAAAAAAGATAAAAAAGATATAATAACGCCAAAAATGTTACAAAAAGATCTGCAGCTTAAAGAAGCTGTTGATATTGTGAAGTCATTAACCATAATAAAAGGATAAGCAAGGTGCAAAAGAGAGAACTCCTCTATGAAGGCAAAGCAAAGAAGTTATATCTTACTGATGATGAGAACCTAGTCATTTCAGAATTTAAAGATGATTTGACTGCGTTTAACGGTGAAAAAAAATCAAGTGAAGCAGGCAAAGGGGCATTAAATAATAAAATTTCTACTGAATTATTTAAGCTTCTTGAAAAAAATGGTATTCCTACACACTTCGTAGAGATGCTCGATGACAATCATATGCTCCATAAAAAAGTGGATGTTATTATGATTGAAGTTATTGTCCGTAACATTGCTACAGGTTCTTTAACACGTAATCTTGGCATTGAAGATGGGACAGTACTTCCTTTTACTCTTGTGGAGTTTGATTATAAAAACGATGAACTTGGTGATCCAAAGCTCAATGACCAGCATGCACTTATTTTAGGTCTTGTTGACTTTCAAGATGAGTTAGACAAACTACGTCGCATGGCTCGACAGGTAAATGATATTTTAAAACCTTATTTCGCTGAAAAAGGTTTAAATCTTGTTGATTTTAAACTTGAATTTGGAAAAGACAAAGAGGGTAACATCATTTTAATAGATGAAATTTCTCCAGATAACTGTCGCTTTTGGGACATTGAAAGTGGTGAAAAAATGGACAAAGACAGATTTCGCCAAGGTCTTGGTGGATTAACAGTTGCTTACGAGCAAGTATTAGACAGAATTTTAGGAAAATAGTTATGATAAAAGCAATAGTAAATGTATATTTGAAAACAGGTGTATTAGATTCTCAAGGAAAAGCTGTGCATCATGCACTCGATTCTCTTGGATTTAACAGCGTGAAAGATGTACGTGTTGGAAAACAAATAGTACTACAACTTGATGAAACAGACAAAGAAAAAGCGCTTCGTGATGTTACAACTATGTGTGAAGAACTTTTGGCAAATACTGTAATTGAAGACTACAATATAGAGCTTGTATAATGAAAGTTTCAATTATTCAATTTCCCGGTACTAACTGTGAATATGATACCGAGTATGCTTTTAAAAAACTTGGAGCTACAACAGAAATTGTATGGCATAAATCACAAACTCTTCCTGAGGGTACTGATTTAGTCGTTGTAGCGGGTGGTTTCTCTTATGGAGACTATCTTAGAAGTGGTGCTATTGCCAAATTTTCTCCAGTGATGAAAGCAGTAGCGAGCTATGCAGATGAGGGTGGCAAGGTGCTAGGAATATGTAATGGTTTTCAAGTTTTAACAGAAGCAGGACTTTTACCAGGTGCACTCAAACGCAACGAAGGTTTACATTTTATTTCTAAACACCACCACTTGAAAGTACAAAACAGTAACAACATCTTTTTGAAAAAACTCAAAGAGGGTGATGTTGTAAACATTCCTATCGCACACCACGATGGTAATTACTATGTAGATGATACAACCCTTGCAACTATGCACACAAATGGACAAATTCTTCTTACCTATTGTGATGCTCACGGTGCTACACAAAATCCTAATGGAAGTGTAGAGAGTATTGCCGGAGTATGTAATGAAAATAAAAATGTATTTGGCCTTATGCCGCATCCAGAGCGTGCTATGGAAGCAGTTCTTGGAAGTGATGATGGTGTAAATATGCTCAAAGGTTTTTTTGAGTCGTGATACAAAAAATTCTCCTTCTTTTACTCTTTTTTTCATCTTTATATGCAAACAAGGTGATATACCTTAGCTATGATGAGATACCAACAAGAGTAATTCAGGGTGAAATTTTCACAGTAACACTCAAAGCACTCTCAACAGTTAAAAATTTCGATGATATCTCTTATGAATTTTCCAACTCGCAGGGAATAAAAATTTTAGATGAAGTACCCCAACGAGAGCAGAAAGGAAAATATTTATACGATACTTTTCATATGCTCTCTAATGCATCACAAATGAAACTCCCCGATGTAAATGCAACACTTATAGCATCGCAGGAGTATAATTCTACTTTTATTAAAGGGCCCAAACTCAATGTTATTAAGCTCAACCCGAAAAAGGACTTCTCAAATATTATAGCAAATACGCTCTCACTTGAAGAGTATAAAACAACACAATATGATAACAACTATAATATTTTAGTCTTTGTACTTTCTGCGGAGAATTCAAACATCGAAGCCATCCATTTTCAAAATGTCTATAAACAAGGAATAGAGTCTGTAAGTAACTCTTATCTTACATCCAAAGTCATATACTTTGTTGTTATAGATAAACAAGTTGAAAATTTCACTTTTAGCTATTTCAATCTTTTAGAGAATAAATTTAAACGCATTGATATTCCAATAATAGTGGATGATGATAGTGTCACAACACAGAGTGATCTTAAACCAAAAGATCAATCCCATAATTTGCAGAAGATGTATGTAGCTGCAGCTATTGCTATTATCGGATTTATTTTAGTGCTTTTACGAAGAAGATTTATTTATCTTATACTTATATTTCTTCCTCTAGGTTACATAGTATACCTCTCAACTCCAGAGAAAGATATTTGCATAAAAGAAGGTGCTCCAATCCAAATCTTACCAGTAAGAAATGGAACAGTATTTGAGACAACACAACAAAAAATATTTCTCCCTAAAGAGGGACAAACAGAGCATTACATAAAGGTAAAACTCTCGAACAATAAAATAGGCTGGGTAAAGAATGAAGATACTTGCACATATTAATTGGTTTATTGCAACCATTATCATTTTTATAGGATTGACATTTTCTATACTACTCTATCCTATTTTACCACGCCCTTATCCACGTAAATTTTCTGCATGGTTTATCCGCTACCTTACTTTTTTCTCAACTGAAATTGAGGGGAAAGAGGATCCTGATGCACAAATGTTTTTAATCAACCATCAAAGTGATTTAGACATTGGTATTTTAGAAACATCCACAGGAAAAGATTTAACATGGGTTGCAAAAAAAGCACTTTTTGATGTTCCTTTTTTTGGGCTTGCTATGAGTCTTCCTGAAGATATTGAAGTAGAACGTGAGAGTAAAATGTCACTTATTAAAATCCTTAAAGCGGCAAAAGATAGACTCAAAAAAAAGCGCGTTATCGCTATGTTTCCAGAAGGTACACGAAGTCGAACAGGTAGGATGTTACCCTTTCGTTCAGGTGCAAAAGTTATAGCTGACAAGTACAAACTTAAAGTACAACCCATTGTGCTCATAGAAACAGCAAAGTGCTATGATATTAAAAAATTCTACTACATGCCAAAAAAGATAAAGGTTGTTTTCCTTGATTCTTTTGTAGCAGACCCAGATGATAAATACTGGCTTGAAAATTTACGAAAAACTATGCAAAG
>CAYRVR010000087.1:0-7224 GCA_964427835.1 uncultured Sulfurimonas sp.
TGGACAATTGGATATCCAGTAAATGCATTCTCTCAAATTGGTCAGTACAATGAAGAAGTGAAAGAAAAAAATGCTGAATTTGATAAAAAATATGCGCATGTAAAAGGTGATCAACTCGTAGCAATGGGTGAATCTGTTTACCTTGTAGAGTGTGTTGCATGTCATGGTTTAAATGCTGATGGTAATAATGAAAATGATGCTGCAGATTTAAATCAAAGAATTTCAGCGAAGAGTGTTAAGTATGTTGTAAACCACGGTTCTAACAACAAACTAATGG
This sequence comes from uncultured Sulfurimonas sp., assembly GCA_964427835.1. Lineage (GTDB taxonomy): Bacteria > Campylobacterota > Campylobacteria > Campylobacterales > Sulfurimonadaceae > Sulfurimonas. The sequence goes on from CAYRVR010000087.1 coordinate 278, forward strand.
GTATGGAAATGCCGATGCCAGATCGTAATGGTCTTTTCAATGCAAACACTGGTGCACTTATTACTGATAAAGAGATTGATGCGGTTGCAGAGTATGTTGCTGGTGGGATGAAAGACAAAAACAGTGCTGGTGCAAAAGTTTTTGCTGGTGTGTGTGCTGCATGTCACCAACCAGATGGAAAAGGTATGGCAGGTGTTGCACCTGATATTGCTGATTGGAATCAACAACTTATTGTAAATGTACTCAATAATGGTAAAGTTGGTGCTATTGGTAAAATGCCTGCAATGGATAGACTTAATGACAAACAAAAAGAAGCTGTTGCTGCTTATGTTATGAGTCTGAGTAAAGGAGAATAAGATGAATGAAAACAGAAGTGTTTTTGCTCTTGATGGTGTTACAGGTATGCTTATAGCAACTGCATTACTACTTAGTATATTAGTATATTTAAGTGTGAATGCTATGGGTGTTGCAAAAGCAAATGCTGAAAACTTTTACAAGATTAAAGACGAAAAATCTATTCAAAGAATAAGTACAGAGAACTACAAACATGTAGTTACTGTTAAATAAGGAGTGTAAGATGGAAAAAATTATTTCTTGGGGGCTAGTTATTATGGCAGCCTATACACTTTATGCAGTTGTAACACCAAATCATCTTTACGTTGGTTAGGTTGTTTCATTGAAAATTTTTAAAGGAGGGCTTTTCGCCCTCATCCTCACACTCTTATTTACTACACAATTAACAGCAGAATATTTATATAAAGATGAGATTGTTTACAATCCAAAATTTACTCAAGAGATTGAAGAAGTGGGTGCTGCACTCTATAAACAGACAGGTATTGCACTGCGTTTGGTTATGATAAAAGAGTTACCAAAAGATATGACTATGTATGCCTATGAAAAAGGCTTACTTTCACATTTTAAAGAACCTACAATACTTCTTACATTCGCAGAGATGAATACGCAGGTGGATATAGAAGTAAATGATGAGAGTTTATATAAGTATTTTGATAAAAAACAGATTTTAAGTCCTGTAACTTCGTATGTACAAGGCTTTATGATGGCAGCTTTTTATGCAAAAAGTTGGGATGAATTTAAATCAATGGTGACAAATACCGGTGGAACTATTCTTCCTTTACTTGGTGGAAAAGCAAAAAAAGGAAAAGTAACACAAAAGTATGCTGCTGCGATGTTTAACGGCTATTTAGACATTGCCCAACAGGTTGCAAAGGCAAAAGGTGTGAAACTTGGTAGTGGGTTTGACAGTAATTCAAATCAGGAAACTCTTTTTTATGTGAAGCTGTTGTTCTATTTTGGAGTATTATATGCTATTATTATGTATATAAAAAGAAAAATATATAAAACAAGGCATAAAGATGAAACTTATAGAAAGTGGTAAACTCTGGCCAGTTGGGATAGTATTAGCTATAGCAGCTGTATTTGGATTGGGTGCTTGGACCATTATTGAGACAGGAAAAGCAGATATTCAGCCAAGTGATGACTATATGACTAAATACCAAGATGCAGATGCAAATGCAAATAAGTTGATAAAATCACGTATTGCGTTTGATAAAAAGTACCATTTAAAATATGATACAGAGCAGTTAAAAGAGAATGGATGTGATGTGAAGTACTCTTTAACTACGCTAGATGGTAAGCCAGTGGCAGGTGCTTCGATGGTTTTAGTTGTAAGCCGTCCCGAAGTCGATACTTATACAAAAACATTTAAAAAGCCGCTTTTTGAAGAGGGTGAGTATGTGTTTAAAGATCTGAAATTTCCTAAAACAGGGAGATGGAATCTTCTTTTAAAAGTGGAAGTTGGTCCGGATTACAGATTTTATAGTGTGAAAACAGATACACGTATTAAAAATGACAATAGTATCCAACCAGCAGAGAATACTACCTATTAAACTATGGATAACCAAGCCATAGTCCTTCCTTCTGCCCGTGCTTTGCGGCACGAGCAACTCCTCCAAGAGAGCCAAACCCTATTTTTACCTGATTATATTACTATGAGTGATTTTATAGCAAAACTCTCTCTTGTAAAGGGCTACACCTATTTGGATGAGGATGGGCGGACTTTGTTGCTGCTTGAAGCCTCTGACTTTCAAGCATTTGCAGCACTACAAATAGAGCGAAACTTTTTTACATTTACAAAAAACAGTGCGTATATATTTAAATTCTTTGAAGAGTTAAGTGCAGAGATGTATGATATATCGCTCCTAAACGCAGCCGATGTTTATGCTGAGTATGAAGAACACATTACAATACTTCAAGAACTTTACAAGCGTTATAAGCAACTTTGTGAGGAGAGAAAACTACTCGATAAAATCTTTTTACCCTCTTTGTATGAATTTAATGCAAGTTATCTACAAAATAAGCAAAAAATCACCATTGTACTTGAGGGATATTTAACAAATTTTGAATTAGAACTCCTTAAACAAGCGACTGCGTTTACAGAGATTATACTCTGTGTGAGCAGTACAAACTTTAATGTGAAAATGCTAAAAAAACTGCAAGAAGAAGGCTTTGAACTTGAAGTGGGATATGATTATGAACTCTCACTCAACACACATGAAATTTTGAAAAAAGTAAAACGGCCAGTGCTGCATAATGTCACCTGTGAAAGTTTTAGTGAACCACTTTTGCAGATTGCTTTTATAAAAAAGAAAATTTATGAGTTTGTTCGTAAAGGTTATAAGCCTCAAAACATTGCCGTTGTTTTGCCGAATGAGTCTGCAGTAGAGACAATACGGATTTTTGATGAGAAGGCAAATCTCAACTTTGCTATGGGTGAATCTTACCGACAAACAGCTCTTTATACAAAACTGCATGCCACGCTCCAAGCTATTGAGCAAGATACAAAAGAGAATGAAGCACGCTTGCAAAGAGTGGGTGATGAACTCTATCTACTGCTACACTCATACTACTATAAAAAGGTCTCGGAAATTGATTTTACTCTTTTGGTGCAGGAGATAAAAAAGTTTTTTGCCAAAAAAGAGGAAGTGAAGATTTTTGATGAGGAAGTTTTTAAGTTTGAAAAAGTGCTGCCTTTTATGCAAGAGATGCAATGTAAATCACTGCTCAATATTTTTATGCAAAGATTAGCAAATCGTTCCATTGATGATGTCCGCGGAGGTAAAGTCACCGTTATGGGTGTGTTAGAGACAAGAAGTATTACGTTTGATGCTGTAATCATTATAGATTTTGATGATAAAAATGTCCCTAAACGCAGTGATAAAGATATGTTTTTAAATACCCAGATACGGGAGATGGCGAAACTTCCTACGATGCGTGACAGGGAAAACTTACAAAAACATTACTATGAAATGCTTATGTCACGCTCAAAAGAGGTGGCAATTTCATACGTCAAGTCTGCGCAAAGTAATGGTTCGCGCTTTTTAAAACAACTAAACATTTCTCAGGTAAATGAGTCTAACGAAGTCGAGCTCGCACAAATACTTTTTTGTCAGCCTGCTCATGATACTCTTGAAGAAAAAGAGATTGTTTTAGAGTACAGTTTTAAAAATGTAGAACTCTCAGCAACACGTCTTAAAAGTTATCTGACCTGTAAACGCAACTACTATTACAAATATGTAAAAAATTTGCAAGGGCATGAGATTCCAAAAGATATGCCAAAAGAGCATGAAATTGGAAATGTTGTGCATAGGGCTCTTAAAGAGGTCTATGCAAAGCAAAAGAGCTACAATGATGCAAGAAGTCTGCAGCGAGATATTGAGAATGCGCTTGATGAATTTTGTGGTAGAAGTGAACTTGAACGTTACCTTGTTGCTTTACAAAAAAAACGGCTACTTCCTTTTGTTGAAAATGAGATACGACGATTTCAAGAGGGATGGAGTGTAGTTGCAACAGAGGAGCTACTCAAAGAACCTTTTGCTGGGATGACGATTATGGGGCAGATAGACAGGATTGATAAAAAAGAGAATCACATCGAAGTGCTTGATTATAAGACTGGCAGCTATATGCTCAATAATAAAAACAATTTTATGGAGAGTAAAGATTTTCAGCTAGAGTTTTATTACTTGTTAGCTGGTGGATATGGGAATGTAGAAGGGTGTGCCTTTTATGATTTAAAAGAGGGAAAAATCATTCCTGAGACATTTTTGCAGGAGAAAATAGAGATTTTACGATCGCATATAAAAGATCTTCTTGCAGTACAAGAGATAAATTTTCAAAAATGTGAAGATACAAAAGCCTGTCTGTTTTGTGAATATAAAACCCTGTGTGGACGGGAGTAGCAGATGAAAAAGGGAAGATATAATGTCTGAGTTTATTCACAATTTAGCCTATGAGGCGAGTGCTGGAAGTGGCAAAACTTTTATGCTTGTCGTGCGTTATCTCTCTTTGCTTTTTCAAGGGGCGGATGCTTCAAAGATTTTGGCACTCACCTTTACCAATAAAGCGGCATCTGAAATGAGTGAGAGGATTGTTGAGACACTCGAGGAGCTGCCAAATCGTGGAGAGTTGCATGAGATAGCAAAAGAGTGTGGCGTGGCCAAAGAGGAGATTTTGGCAAAAAGAGAGGAGGTTTTACGAGAATTTCTTAATGCAAATACAAAGATTATGACCATAGATAGCTTTTTTACGCAGATTTTACGTAAATTTTCTCTCTATGCCTCGCTTATGCCTGATTTTACCACAGCAAGCCAACAACATGAAATTAAGCTAATGAGCCGTTTTTTAAAAGAGGTAAGTGTTGCTAATAAACGCAGTACACTTATAAACCTCTCTTTGGAGTCTCAAAAAAGAGTGACAGATATTTTTGCACTGCTAGATGATTTTTACCTCAAAAAAGAGGAGTTATCACATCTTCATTTTAGTAAAAAAACGACCAAAGAGTTTGAAGAGGAGGCAATGGCAGCCCTGCATGGCTTAACAGGACTTATTAAAAACTGCAAAGCTGCCTCGAAAACACTTCTAAACGCAGTCGATGTGCGTAGTTTTGAAGCATTGCGCGAAAAGACATGGGTATATAAAGAGAGTTTGGAATATTGGGTATTTAAAAAGTGTTTTACGCCTGAAATGGATGGCTATCTTTTGCAAATTCAAAATGCACTTAAAGGCCATGCAAAAGCACGTGAGCAAAACTTTTTTTACGCATTGAATGAACTTGTAGATATTTATAAAAAGGCAAAAAAAGCGCTCTATGTTGATGAGAGTGAGTTGAGCTTTTCTGATGTTACTTTGCTTGTGTATGAAATTTTAAACCGTATTCAAGACAGTGAGTTTCTCTACTTCCGACTTGATGCAACGATTGAGCACATGCTTTTGGATGAGTTTCAAGATACAAGCATACTGCAGTATGAAATTCTCAAGCCTCTTATTAATGAAATCACTTCAGGAGAGGGCGTCTTTAGCGAGGGAAGTTTTTTCTTTGTAGGGGATGTAAAACAGTCCATTTACCGTTTTCGTGGAGGGGTTTCAGCACTCTTTGGTGAAGTTGTCAAACAAAACAATACTAAAGTCAAACAACTTGTGACAAATTACCGTTCACAAAAAGAGGTGGTAGAGTTTGTCAATGCCAGCTTTCTTGGCAAAATCAAAAATTATGTACCCCAAAAAGTACGTCCTGAGGCGCAAGGTGGTTATGTAGAAATCATTGAAAATGATCTCCTTTTAGAAGAGGTTCTTGAGCAGGTCAAACGCTTTCTTGCTTTAGGTGCAGATGTGAATGATATTGCCATTTTATGTGCGACAAATGGAGATGGGCAAGAGATAAAAAATAGTCTTGATGCGCACAATATTGAAGTAGTTACGGAGACAACGACAAAACTTATCCACCAAAAAAGTGTCAAAGCAGTTTTAGAGTACTTGAAATATCTCTATTTTAGAGAGGATATTTACCGTTACAACTTTTTTGCTTTGATTGGGCGGGAGCTAGAAAAGATTGCCCCTGTGGATTTTAACAACCATACACTCCTTTACATCATACAACAGTGCATTGACAGATATGCTCTTTTTGAGGATGATTTTCATCTTGTGCGATTTCTAAACGCAGTGAGTGGCTACAGCGACATAGAGGCCTTGCTGTTTGAGTATGAACGTCTTGATGTGGCAGCTGCTTCTTCTGATGTCCGTGGAGTGCGGGTGCTCACCGTGCATAAATCCAAGGGCTTGGAGTATGAACATGTCATTGTTGTCGATAGACTCAAAAAGGCACCACCAAGGCGTGATAGCATTATCTATAATTATGACGGTATCCATCTGCAAAATATTTATCTACGGACAAAAAATAGGGATTTAATAGATAATGATTATGCCTATGCCCTACAAAAAGAGCAAGAACTTGCAAAAGAAGATACTTTAAATGCTTTGTATGTAGCCTTTACACGTGCACGAGAAAACCTCATAGTCATTGCAAAGTCAAAAGATTCAAGTTTTGAACTTTTATCGCTAAACGCAGCACATTTTGGCAAACTTACTATTGAGCCAAAAGAGGCAGTAACTGCACAGCCGCCGAAAAAAATTCTCTATGAGTCACTCTACTATGGTTCACAGAGTGATTTACTTGCCCTAGAAGAGAGTGAGGAAGAGGATCTGCAAGCTATAAACTTTGGACTTGCATTGCATTATACTTTAGAGATGATGGCTGCGTTTAGCCAAGAGGCAATAGAAGATGCAAAAGATATGATGCTCAACAAATACGGCTTCTCTCTTGAGCAATCAGAAGTAGAAGATATATTAAGACGTGTACGCCATCTTGTAAATCACCAAGAGTTTCTTACTCTCACCGAGGGAGAGATTTACAAAGAAAAAGCACTGCGCTATAAAAACAATCTACGTTATCTTGACCTCTTGATAAAAAAAGAGGACGGCTCTTACATCATCGTAGATTATAAAAGTTCTCTACACCACAGCGACAAGCATCTAGCACAGGTACGATACTACGTAAACGCAGTAAAAGAGATTACACAAGAGAGTAATGTAAA
>CAYRVR010000088.1:0-7218 GCA_964427835.1 uncultured Sulfurimonas sp.
TAGTAGTTTATAGAGTAGCGTAAATCATCATCAAGGTTATCCATATTTTTAAGCATCCAACGGAGATACCCTGCATCTTCTTTGGCTACTTCTGCAAGTGTTTTTCCTTTGTACTTTCCAAAACGAAACGCAGTTACGAGTATGGGTGTATTTGTTAAATCAACCATCTTTTCTACTGGGTTTTCATTGGGAAATTTTTCTTGTACAATTTTTTTTAGTTTTGATAAAAAGAGTTTTAAAACTAAAACATCACCAATGGCATCATGTGCTTTTACTTCTATACCTAAAGCATCAGCTTCTTTTTGTTCCTCTTTGTAAAGTTCCATTTTATAACGAAAATATTGCAATCTGTGAGCCTCTTCTTCTGGCATTACATGTTTGGCAACGCGTAGTGTATCAATTACTTTCATTTGTGTCTCAAATCCCTCTTTTTCAAGCATAGTAATATCAAAAGGGGCATTATGGATGATGAGGTAATTTTGTGGAGTGTTGAGCTCTTCGAGGCGTTTGTATGCCTGCGTTTGCGTACAAATAGGTTTGTTTGCAATAAGATCAGGAGTAATGCCATGTACCTCCATTGCACCGTACTTTATGGGTATATCTGTGGTGCAAAATTCATTATGCACTTCTACCTCTTTAGCTCCTAAAACCATATAGCCGAGTTGGATGATTCTGTCTTCTTCATTTGTTCCTGTGGTCTCTGTATCTAGTATTATGTAGTGTATCACTTTTTTGTACTCTCTATTGAAATTATTACTGTAATGTAACAAAAGATTGCTTAGTAAAACGATGGGTTAAGAGTACAATAGTATAATTTTATTATGAAACGTATGTATATATTATTAACTATTTTAGTAGCTACTGCTCTTTTTGCAAACGAGCCAATTACTCCTTTGCCAACGTCAATACCCCTTGATGCAAAGAAGGTAGAACTTGGTCATGCACTCTTTTTCGATACACAACTTTCAAAAGATTCTACTATCAGTTGTGCATCATGTCATATTCTCGCGCAGGGTGGTGATGACAACTTGAAAGTCTCTTTTGGTATTAATGGACAAACTGGTACAAGGAATGCCCCTACTGTTTATAACGCCGTATTTAATTTTCGACAGTTTTGGGATGGACGTGTAAAAACACTCCAAGAACAAGCATCTGGACCTATTGAAAACCCTGTTGAAATGGACTATAACTTTAAAGAGCTTGTTGCGCGGCTAAAGAAAACTGCTTACAAGAAGAAATTTGCAGCAATCTATAAAGAGGGCATTACAAAAAAGAGTATAACCGATGCCATTGCAGAGTATGAAAAGAGTTTAATTACGCCAAACGCTGCGTTTGACCGTTATTTGCGGGGTGATAAAACAGCACTTACAAAAGAGGAAAAAGAGGGATATGCCCTTTTTAAACTCAAAGGGTGTATAGCATGTCACAGCGGTATAAATGTCGGTGGCAATATGTACAACAAGTTTGGTATATTTGATGATGCAAAGAGTAAAGATTTAGGAAGGTATGACGTTACACACAGAGAGAGGGACAAGTACTACTTTAAAGTGCCTTCTTTGCGTAATGTTGCAAGAACAGCTCCCTATTTTCATGATGGCCGTACTTATAGTCTCAAAGCTGCTGTTTTAGTCATGGCCGAGTATCAGCTTGGACGTAAAATTAGTGATGCAGAGGTCAATAAAATTGTTGCCTTTTTAAAAACACTTAATGGTCAATTACCAAAAAATATTGAGTAGATATGCAAAGAGTAAAAATAGATAAAACAACCCTACTGCTTGTACTCTTCATTATTTTACTCTCTAGCCTGTTTTACTATTTGTATCTTACACAAAAAAATATTGGCAATTATACGCGCAATCATGACAGGATTGGTTCTTTGATTGTTTTAGACCAACAGCTGGATAATTTTACCCTGAGTGTGGATCACTACAGCAATTATGACCGTGTGAATAAAAGAGTAGAAGAATTTAAGAAAATTTTTGCAAAATTGCAAGAAAACCTGCTTAAAACAAACCCGCAAAATGCTTTGATAAAAAAAGAGCTTACTGCTGTTGGAGAAGAGTTTAGAAAAAAAGCAGATGATGTGGAGTATTTTAAATCTTTGAATGCTTCGCTTATAAACTCGACACATTTTATTTTTGATCTGCAAAGGACAATAGCATCAGATAAGCATTTGAGCAAGAGTGCAAAAATTACAGTGAATGAAATACTTTTTTATTTGATGCGTTTTACAACGAATGAGGCTATACCTAAAGAGTATCTTGTTGAAAAATTACAAATACTTCAAAAAATGCAACCAAAACAGCACTCGTTTTATCTGCATAATTTTTATAAACAAGCGCTTGTTATGCTTGACACTATGGCATCACTGAAAAATTTATCCAAAGAGATGAATAGTGGTGTACTTTACAATCATCTTAAAGAGCTGCATGCAACGCTTGATAACCTTTATAAGAAAAATATTTCTATTGGGACTCTTATTACGGTGCTTTTTTTCCTTTCAAGCATTATAATTTTGATTATTCTTATAGTTATGCACAGGCGTTCACTTAACAGGGAAAAAGAGTTGTTTGCCTTTAAGTATGCAATGCAACACAGTGATAATACCATCGTAATTACAGATGCTGATAAAAAGATTATTTTTGTAAATGAAGCTTTTGAAAAGAGCAGTGGCTATACAGAGCAAGAGGCACTTGGAAAAAATCCAAATATATTAAAATCTGGCAGACAAAATGAAGCATTTTATAAAGAACTCAATACAAAACTAAGCCATGGAGAGAAATGGGAAGGGCAGTTTATAAATAAAAGAAAAGATGGTTCTCTTTTTTATGAAAAAGCATCCATTGTTCCTGTGTTTTCACATAATAAATTGATTAATTATTTGGCTATTAAGCTTGATGTAAGTGAATACATTGAGCAAAATAGAAAGCTCTCTCTTGCTGCGAGTGTATTTGAAAATACAGAAGAGGCCATCATTATTGCAAATGAAAAAGGCCTTGTTATTTCTGTAAATAAAGCTTTTGTAGATATTTATGGATATACACTTGATGAGATAGAGGGAAAAAATCTTAGTCTGCTTCACTCCCATAAACAAAACAGACAATTCTATACTGAGATGTGGAATGAGCTTGTTCATAAAGGTCTGTGGAGAGGAAAAATAGTAAACAGATCAAAAGCGGGAGATGAGATTTCTGTTTGGACAACAATTAAAAAAGTACGTAATGAAGCAGATGAAATGTTTAACTATATTGCTTTGCAGACAGACTTACGAGAGATTGAAGCATCGCAGGCTAAAGCGGATTATTTAGCATACCATGATGTACTTACAGGACTCTATAATCGAGTAAATTTTGAGGAATACCTTACGCATGCCCTCTCTTTGGCGAAGAGGACACAAACAGAGTTGGCTGTACTTTTTATAGATCTTGATAGATTTAAAATCATTAATGATACTTTAGGCCATGATATAGGAGATGAAGTTTTAAAAGTGGTTGCACTACGTTTGCGAAAAACTTTTAGAGAGAGTGATTTTATCTCCCGTTGGGGTGGAGATGAATTTGTTGCGATTGTAGAAAATGTTTCCCGTATAGAAGATATTGTGACAGTTGCAACAAAAGTTATAGAAACTTTACAAAAGCCTATGGAAATTAAAGAGCATACGCTCGTAGTTACTGCGAGTGTTGGGATTGCACGCTTTCCTGAAGCGGGAGAAGATGCAAATAGCCTTATAAAACATGCAGATAGTGCAATGTATCAGGCAAAAGATATGGGAAAAAATAGATTTAGTTGTTACACAAAAGAGTTGTCTCAAGATATACAAAGTAAGCTTGTCTTAGATATAGCGTTGCGTAATGCATTGCAAAAAAATGAAATTTTTATGGTGTTTCAGCCGCAGTATAATTTGCAAACAAAAGCAATATGTGCTGTAGAAGCACTTGTACGCTGGCAAAGTGATGAATTAGGTTTTGTTCCTCCTGACAAGTTTATTCCTATTGCGGAAGAAAATGGTCTCATAGTCTCTTTGGGGTATTTTATTTTTGAGGCATCTTGTCAAGGGTATAAAGCGATGAAAGAGGCTGGTGTACCACTCAAACGCATAGCAATTAACGTCTCAAGTGTGCAATTTCAAGAGAAAAATTTACTTGAAAAATTCCTTGCAATAGCAACAAAAGAGGGTGTTTCTCCAAGTGAAATAGAGATTGAAATTACGGAGAGATTTTTGATGCAAGATACGCATACAAATATGCTCATGTTGGATGAATTTAGAAAAGAGGGATTTGAAATTTCCATAGATGACTTTGGTACTGGGTACTCATCTATGTCCTATTTGAAACGGCTTCCTATTGATACCATTAAAATTGATAAATCTTTCGTTGATGACATTGGTGTGAGCAAAGAAGATAATGCTATTGTTGAAGCGATTGTAGCACTGAGTAAAACATTAGGCTATAAAATAGTTGCTGAAGGTATAGAAGAGCAACCTCAAGAAGAGTTTTTAGCTTCTACAGGATGTGATGTTGGACAGGGATACATTTTTAGTAAACCTGCTGCTATGGAGGAAATTATTGAACGTTTTGCTTTGCTACGAAACGCAGCCAAATAAATCCACAAATTCCTGCAAGAAGTGATGCACAGAGTATGCCTATTTTAGCTTGAAAGATGGAAGCTGCATCACCATAAAAGGCAAGTTCCGCAACAAAGATACTCATAGTAAAACCAATACCTCCAAGAAGCGATACACCAAAAATTTGACTAAATGTAGCGTTATGTGGCAGTTGTGCAATACCCATCTTGATAGCAGCATAGGCAACTCCGGCAATACCTATAACTTTTCCAAAAAGTAATCCGGCAATAATTCCAAGTGAAATTGGCTCGACTATAGCTTTGTCAATTTGTGTAAAATCGATGCTAATTCCGGCATTGGCAAGTGCAAACAGAGGAATGACAAGCAGACTCACCGGTAGATGGAGCGCTTGTTCAAGCCGTGCGGATGGAGATTGTGTCGTGTCAATACGTTGGGACATATTGATAAGGAGTGCTTTTTGTTGTTCATGAAGAGAAAAGTCTGTTGCAACAGGATAGTTGTCATACTCATCTAGTTTATTTTTCATATGTGTTGTAAAGTCATCGGGTGTATGTTTTGGTTTTGAGGGAATTGCCATTGCTGCTATAACTCCGGCAATGGTTGCATGGACTCCTGATTCAAGCATAAAAAACCATAAAAACATACCGACTATAAAGTAAGGCAAAACAGCATGGATGCCAAAGCGGTTAAACGCAACCATTATTAAAAAGGAGCCTCCTGCAAGCATGAGTGGTAAAAAATGGATCTCCTCTGTGTAAAACAAAGCAATCACAACAACAGCGCCTAAATCATCTACAATTGCAAGGGCAATAAGAAAAGTAACAAGTGATGGTGAGACACGTTTACCAAGTAAAACAAGTGCACTAATGGCAAAAGCAATATCTGTAGCCATAGGAATTCCCCACCCTTTTTGCGTCTCTAGTCCATGGTTAATAGCGATGTAAATCAGTGCAGGTGCAATCATGCCACCAAGAGCAGCAAGAATAGGTAAGAGTGCTACTTTGATGCTTGAGAGCTCCCCGACTAAAATATTTCTTTTGATTTCAAGACCAATAAGAAAGAAAAAGAGTGCCATAAGTCCATCATTTATCCAGTGGTGGATTGTTTGTGAAATTTTCCAAGAGCCGACATTGAGTGAAATAGTGAGATGAAAAATATTTTCATAAAGTGTGTGCAGTGGTGAATTGGCAAGGATGAGTGCAACAATTGTCATGAAAACAAGAATTATTCCTGTGGTTGTTTGTGCATGAATGAAATGCTCAAGTGGAGTAGAGACTTTTTGGAATGTTTTTTCCCATGGTGCATAGATTTTCATCTGTTGTTCCTTAAAAATATTAAGTTAGTTAGTATAGCTAAATAGTTCTTAGTTCAAAAGTGTGTATAATCATTGCATGAATATACAAGAATTACAAGCAAAAACAGTACTGTTTTTAGGAAAAACAAGAGCTTTTAGTGAAGATGAATTTTTCGCACAGGTGCATTTTCATAAGCTCTCATTAGTACGAGAGTTAGATGAAAATGTCGATGTTGTACTTGAGGGGCGTATGATGAGCCCTTATGAACAAAATCTCAGTGATGAACTTTATGAGCGTGGTGGATATAATTTTTTACCAATAGAGAGCTTTGAGAAATTACTTGCACAACAGATAGATGCAGATACACTTTTAATGGGTCTCAAACTCTCCAATGACAGAGAAAAACTCAAAAATTTTTTACAAAATTCCATGCTCGATGATGCGCTCTATTTTAAGCTTTTAAAGATGTATAACTGGGGTGGAGAGGATTTTTTTGAAAATGATGATAACCGTGATGTGACGGCAGCTCTTATAGGACGTTTTTATGAGAATATAGAGCGAAACCATAATGTGCAGTACGCAACAACGGGGATATACCATCTTATTGCGCAGACAAGTAATGCAGAACTTTTAGAAGCTATAGCTGCACTTGAACCGTTGCAGCGGCATCCTAAAATGGTAGAAGCATTAGCAAGGCATGAAAAGGTACCAACGATTGTACTCAAAAGATTTTTGAAAAAGGGTAGTAGTGTTGCAAAAGAGGCGATGGCATACAACCCAAACCTTCCTAAAAATATTGTACAAGAGCTCATAAAAGAACAAGAATATAGAGAGATTTTAGCACGTAATGTAGTGCTTGATGAAGCGCTATTTGAGGATTTTTTGGCATATAAAACTGCGCTTGCACAAAATGAGTCTTTAACACGTCAAATGCAGCAAAAGCTTCTTGATTTAGATGAACAAGCACTCAATTTTGCCTTGGCAGCAAATAAAGCACTAAATAAAGAGATGCTTGTAGCACTCTTTGATAAAGGGGACGAGGAGCTAAACGCAGCCTTATTGGAAAATCCGGTAGTTGGGCAAACAACATTAGAAAAATATTATAAATCGGGAAAATATAAGCAAAGTCTTGCCAAAAATCCTGCAACACCTGCTTGGATTTTAGAAGAACTATTTAGAGATGGTGATGTTGTGATTTTAGAGGCTTTAGCGCGTAATGAGAATACGCCTGTGGATATTCTTTACCAGCTCCAACTTGAGAGTAGGTTTGAGCGGGCTGTCAAAACAAACGCTGCGTTTGGAAAATATATTCAGAGTGAAAATATAGGATGGATGGTA
>CAYRVR010000089.1:0-7176 GCA_964427835.1 uncultured Sulfurimonas sp.
AGATGTCTTTTGAAAAGTTAGGAATTATAAAACCATTACTAGAGGCAATTGAAGTGTTAGGGTATGAAAAACCGACACTTATTCAAGAGAGAGCGATTCCTCTTGTGTTGGCAAAAAAAGATATTTTTGCAACAGCACAAACAGGAACAGGCAAGACCGCTGCGTTTGCACTGCCAATACTGCAAAGATTACGTAAACCAATTGAAGGCAAGGGTGTCCGTGCCATTATTCTCTCTCCAACGCGGGAGTTGAGCATTCAAATTCATGATGATATTGTTGCGTATGCAAAAAATATGCACATAAAGACAGCTATTTTAGTAGGTGGAAAAGATCTGCAAAAGCAAAGAGAAACACTCAAGCGTGGTACAGAAATTGTCATTGCTACTCCGGGGAGACTTTTAGAGCATATTGAGAATGGGCTGCGTTTAGATGATGTGGAGATATTTGTGCTTGATGAGGCAGATAGAATGCTAGACATGGGATTTACAAAAGATATACGTAAAATCCATCCTCTTTTGCCAAAAAGACATCAAACACTCCTCTTTTCGGCAACTTTTAGTGACAAGGTCAGAAAACTTTCCAAGCTTATTTTGACAAAACCGGCATTTATTGAAACGGCAAAGCATAATACCACGGTAGATACCATTAATCAGGTGGCTTACCTTGTAGATACAGAGAAAAAAGCAGCACTTTTGGCTTACATCATAGGTTCAAGGAATTTTCCTCAGGTTTTGGTCTTTACCCGTACAAAAGTGAGTGCAGATGAACTAGCACTCGAGCTACAAAAAGATGGGCTGAAATGTGGGGTGATTCACGGAGATAAAACAAAAGCGAACCGTTTAAAAACACTCACTCAGTTTAAAGAGGGAAAATTCCGTGTTTTAGTTGCAACAGATATTGCATCACGTGGGCTAGATATAGAGGAACTTCCTTATGTTATTAATTATGAACTTCCCTCAATCCCAGAAGATTATGTTCATCGTGTTGGTCGAACAGGTCGTGCAGGTAGAGAGGGAGAAGCTATCTCTTTGATTGATATTTATGAAAAGTACGATATTCGTGATATTGAAAAACTTATAGGTCAAAAGATACCGCAAGAAACAGTTGAGGGATTTGAGCCTGATCCTAACATACGAAGAAAAGATATTGATGAAGTGAAGCTCAAAGCAGAGCATAAAAGACAAGAAAAAGTTTTTCAAAAAAAAGCGGCACCAAAAAAAGTAACAGCAAAGTCGTTAAAAGTTTTGAAGAAGAAAAGAAAAACTACGAAAAGAGATTAGGCAGAGAAATGGTACGGTTTTTGGTTTATGTGCTTTTTTTGTTAATGGCTTTTACTTCTGTATATGCTACAGAGCCATTAGAAAAAAGCGCTCTTTTTACACAAGAACAACAGAATTATCTAGCGGGTAAAAAAACGCTTGTTATTTGTGTGGATCCAAAATGGAGACCTTATGAATGGATTGATGAGAGGGGGATATACAGAGGAATTGGAGCAGATTACTTCCATCTCTTTGTAAAGAATATACCACTTCATGTACAACTCTACAGAACTAAGAACTGGGCACAAAGCATAGATGCTATAAAGCAAAAGAAATGTGATGTACTGCCAATGGTTGGAATTACAAAGGAGAGAAAAAAGTTTTTGAACTTTACAAGTTCTTATTTCTTTACACCCTATGTTGTTGCAACAACAAATGATAAAAGTTTTATAGAAGACTTTTCTCAAAAGATTGATAAAAAGTATGCTGTTATTCGCCATTCAGCTGTCATAGATAGCCTTACGCAACATTATGGAAAAATGAATTTTGTTCCAGTAGATACGGTAGCAGATGGTTTGAGACTTGTAGAGAATGGGGATGTTTTTGGTTTTATAAATACTGCAAAAGTGATTTCTTATTTTATCCAAGAACATAGTTTAGATACTCTTAAAATTGATGCTAAACTTCCGTTTGGTTACTCTCTTGCTGTTGCGACAAGAAAAGATGAACCGCTTTTACGAGATATTTTTCAACGGGCTATAGAAAAGGTGGATAAACAACAACTTAAAAATATAAGAAAGAAGTGGTACGCTGTAGTGCTTGATGAGCGTCCTGATTATACCTTAGTATATGAAGTCTTAGCGGTTTTTTTCATGATATTTTTAGCACTTCTGTACAGGGCAAACATATTGCGTAAAGCAAATCGTGAACTTGAAAAGAAAGTCTATGCAAAGACGCGTGCATTACAAAAACTCAATGCAGAATTAGAACAAAAGGTTCAAGAAAGAACTAAAGAACTAAAATATCAGGCCTATTATGACCAGCTAACCTCTTTACCTAATAGAACACTTTTTGGGGACCGGTTACATTTGGCTTTAGAAAAGGCTAAACGCAGTCAAAAAAGTGTGGCACTCTTTTTCATTGATTTAGATATGTTTAAACAGATAAATGACTCTTTAGGACACCATGTAGGGGATGAGGTACTAAAAATTGTAGCAGCTAGACTTTTAAAAAGCGTTCGTAGTGAAGATACTTTGGCACGTCTGGGTGGAGATGAATTTACCCTGATCCTTGAAGATGTATATCATACGCAAGAGGCAGTATCTGTCGCGAAAAAAATGTTACAAGTCTCCAAAGAACCGATTATAATTCAAAGGCATACACTCTATATCTCTTTAAGTATTGGTATAGCATTTTTTCCTCAAGATGCAACAAGTGCTGAAGATTTACTTAAAAATGCAGATGCTGCAATGTATAAGGCAAAAGAGGGTGGACGGAACCGATTTGAATTTTATTCGCATGAAGTTGGAGAAGTTGCCTATGAAAAGATGCTTTTGCAAAGCAAATTAAGAGTTGCCATTGAACAAGAGGATTTTGAAGTCTTTTATCAGCCTCAAATTGATTTATTACAAAAGAAAATAGTAGGTTTTGAAGCACTTGTACGATGGAGAGATAGCGGTGGAAAAATCATTTCACCTGCAGAGTTTTTACCATTGGCAGAGGAGACGGGTTGCATTGTAGAAATCGACTCTATTGTAATGAAAAAGGCGCTGTTTCAAATGGCTCAGTGGAGAGAGAATAAACTTTTTGAGGGGCATATTTCCCTTAATTTGGCAGCAAAGGAACTTTCTAGCGAGATACATTTAGAAAATATTATGCAGGAATTAGAAAAAAATGGTTTGCCTCCTTCTGCGCTTGAACTTGAGATTACAGAGAGTGACATTATGCGTAATCCTGAGAGAGCTATTAAAAAACTTGAAGAAATCCATAGTTTGGGGATTAGAATTTCCATTGATGACTTTGGAACAGGTTACTCCTCTTTGGCATATTTAAAGCGATTTCCCATAGATAAACTTAAAATTGACCAGTCATTTGTACGTGATATCCCTGAAGATGAAGAGGGGTGTGGCATTGTCAAAGCGGTTATAGCACTTGGAAAAACTCTTGGTATGACACTTATTGCAGAGGGAGTTGAACAAGAGGCACAGAAAAACTTTTTACTAGAGAATGGTTGTAGCATGGTTCAGGGCTATTACTACGCAAAACCTCTTTGTGCAAGTGATGCAGAGTATTATCTACAAGCGTTTTCAAAAAATAAAAATTTTAATTAAAGAAGGAAAAATATATATGAGTAATATAAAAGAGAAGTTTTTAAAAGATTATAAAAAACCAGATTTTGCTATAGAAAGTGTGCATCTTACTTTTGAACTTTTTGAAGAAGAGACGGTAGTTACGAACACTATGCATATAAAAAAACTTGCAGATACACAAGAAGAGTTACGTCTTGATAGTGTCAATCTTGAACTCTTAGAATTGCGTTTAAATGATATGGTTCTTGGTGAAAACAGATATGTCATAGAAAAAGAGAGCCTTATTGTTTTGAATGTACCTGCTGCGTTTACACTAACTATTGTCAATAAAATCTATCCGCAAAACAATACCGAACTTGAAGGACTGTACAAATCCGGAAATATTTTTTGTACGCAAAATGAGCCAGAGGGATTTAGAAGTATTACTCCTTACTTGGATAGACCCGATGTTATGAGTGTTTTTACCACGACAGTTATAGCAGATAAAGAGAAATACCCTGTACTTTTGAGTAATGGGAATAAAAAAGAGTGTCATGATACTTTTGATGGACGTCATGGTGTGACATGGCATGATCCTTTTAAAAAGCCCTCGTACCTTTTTGCTCTTGTAGCAGGAGATTTGGGAAGCATTCATGATAGTTTTACAACCATGAATGGTCGTGAAATTGCCTTAAATATATACTGTGATTTAGGGAATGAATCAAAATGCTTCCATGCTATGCAATCCTTAAAAGATGCAATGAAATGGGATGAAGAGAAGTATGGTAGGGAGTATGATTTAGAGATCTATAATATAGTTGCTGTAGATAGTTTTAACATGGGTGCGATGGAGAATAAGGGGCTTAATATTTTTAATTCGGCTTATGTTTTAGCAGATATTGACACTGCAACAGATGCAAATTTTATGGGAATTGAATCGGTCATCGCACATGAGTATTTTCACAACTGGACAGGAAATCGCATTACATGCCGTGATTGGTTCCAACTGACACTCAAAGAGGGATTGACTGTTTTTCGTGATCAATGTTTTTCAGCAGATATGAACTCAAAAGAGGTGCAGCGTATAGAGGATGTAAAAGCATTGCGTGAGCGTCAATTTGTAGAGGATAGTTCCCCTACACGCCATCCTATTCAACCAAAGTCTTACATCTCTATGAATAATTTTTACACGGCGACTGTATATGAAAAGGGTGCGGAGGTTATTCGCATGATTTATACACTTTTAGGTGAAGAAAAATTTAGAAAAGCAATGGATTTATATTTTGAGACTTTTGATGCTCAGGCTGTGACAACAGATGATTTTCTTTGGGCTATGAGCAGAGCGGGAGAGATTGATTTAACACAGTTTAAACGTTGGTATAACCAAAGTGGTACACCAAAACTTACAGTTAAAGAGCATTTTGATGGTACAACATATAGGCTGCGTTTAAGACAGGTTATTCCAAACGCAGTCGATGGCACAAAACAAGAAGCATACTTCTTTCCTTTAAAAATAGCTCTTTTAGGTGAAAATGGAGAAGAAATCTTAGAGAAAGTGCTTTATATTTCCAAAGAAGAAGAGGAATTTTGTTTTGAAAACTTGCAAAAACAGCCAGTCCTGTCAATTAACAGAGACTTTTCTGCTCCTTTCATTATAGATCAGGAAGTGAAAGAGTATGCCTTTTTAATGAAGTATGATACAAATAGCTTTGTGCAGTATGAAGCATCGCAAGAGTTTGCTTTGGAGACGATTATAGCAATAATGCAAGGCAAAGCAATAAATGAAGCATATATCGAGGCGTATGGACATCTGCTTGATTTAGATGTTGATCTCTCTTATAAAGCACTTTTGTTAGAATTACCATCTGTAAACAGTGTGATGCAAAGACAAGAACGAGTAGATTTTGAGGCTATTTATGCAGCAAAAGAGAATTTACAAAAGCATTTGGCTTTGAAATATGAAGAAAAACTCTTATCCCTTTATACTCAAAATCATTATCCTTCTTCGAGTGCACTAGATAGTAAAAGCATAGCCCAAAGAGCCCTTAAAAACAGAGTTTTAAGAACACTTGCAGCTTTGGAAAATGATGAGGTTGCAGTGCTTGCTAAAAAGCAGTATGAAGAGTCTGTAACTATGACAGACAGAGTTATTGCACTCGATGTCTTAGAAAATATTCATGCTCTTTATGCAGAGGAGGCTTTAGAAGACTTTTATGAAAAATATAAAGATGAAACACTGGTTATGAATAAATATTTCGCCATTATTGCCTCTTCAAAAAGAGATGAACTTCTTGAGCGGGTTGAGAGACTTCAACTTGATAAAGTATATGATGAAAAGGTACCAAACCTTGTACGTTCTCTTATTGGTGCATTTGCAAGAAATCATAGACACTTTCATAAAGAAGATGGTAGTGGATATAAATTTTTGGCAGATAAAATCATAGAACTTGATAAAATTAATCCACAGATGGCATCAGCACTGGCAGGCTCTTTTAAAATCTATGATAAATTATTGGATACAAATAAAAAATATGTAGAACAAGAATTAAAGCGTGTAGTTTCTACACATAACTTGTCAAATAATACATACGAAATAATTAATAAAATTTTAAGTAATTAAAGGAAATTAAGGAATATTTGCTTTCTAAATCCCTAAAATAGGATGTTATAAATATAGATTATAATAAGTATATAAAAAATATCGAAAAAAGTGTGATAACTTTGTGATATTTTTTTGATAAAGTTGTCTATAACTTAAATCAAGAGGAAAATTATATGGCAAGATTAGTTGTATTAGGTGGTGGTGTTGCTGGTCATACAACAGCTACATTCGCTGCAAAATGGTTAGGTTCCCAACATGAAGTTGTGGTTGTCACTCCAAATGCTAAATGGAACTGGATTCCATCAAATATTTGGGTTGGTGTCGGTCAAATGACAAAAGAGATGGTTACATTTGATTTAGCTCCTGTATATGCAAAGGGTGGCATTATATACCATCAAGCAAAAGCAGTTTCTATTAATCCAGAGGGATCTGAATCTTCTGAAAAACCATTTGTTACTATTGAGTATACAAGTGCAGATAAAGCAGGTCAAAGTGAAACAATTGAGTATGATTACTTAGTAAACGCAACTGGACCAAAACTGAACTTCGGGGCAACTCCAGGGTTAGGTGAGGGAAGTCAACTTGGTGAGCATACAGTTTCTGTTTGTACTGCAGATCACGCTGTACATGCTTCTGAAAAACTCAAAGAAGCAATTGAAAAGATGAAGGGCGGAACCCGTCAAAAATTCTTAATTGGTACCGGTCATGGTATGTGTACATGTCAAGGTGCTGCATTTGAGTATATCTTTAACATTGAACATGAGTTAAGAAAAGCTGGTGTCCGTGATATGGCAGATATGAAATGGATATCTAATGAATCATTCCTCGGTGATTTTGGTATGGGTGGATTACATATGAAAGTTGGTGGATATGTTGTATCTTCTAAACTTTTTGCTGAGTCACTTTTTGCTGAACGTGGTGTTGAGTGGTTAATTGGTGCACACACTTCTAAAGTAGAAAATGGAAAAGTAGAGTATGAACTTCTTGATGGTTCAAAAGGCGAAGAAGAGTTTGATTTTGCAATGCT
>CAYRVR010000090.1:0-7099 GCA_964427835.1 uncultured Sulfurimonas sp.
ATAATAGGAGCACTCTCTTGCGCTAAAAACTCTTTTCGTTGTGCTATCTCTTCTCTTCTATCTCTAATGATGACAAAAGTTCTATCAAGGGTGTTATTTATAAATACAGGAATAACATAGACAAAGACAGGAATGATGACCCCATTTTTATCTTCTACATTCGCATGCCCGTATCCAGCCACTTTTTTTGTCATATCGTACTCTTTTACTATAGCACACACCTGACACTTACTTGGTTCACTTGGCCAGAGAACCTTTCCTGCACCACTTACATTTTTAAGTTCACTGTCACTCCATCCGACAAGAGAAGAGAAAGTGTTGTTCCACTCCAAAAATTTTCTATCAGGTGAAACAGCAAACATACCAACAGGGTAAGTACGTTTAAACTCTTCCCAGTAGAACATTTCTCTATCTTTTATGGCAAAGAGAGTTTTGAGTTTTGTTTCTAAATCAGAAGAAAGTAATGCCTCTTTCTCTTTGTCAAAAATTACAATCTTTTCATCAGACAACATTTTTTGTACTTCAGTATCTACAAAATCGAGTTCACATTTTTTTTCATTTTTTGTAAAAAATCCCACACACTTCTCCATAATCTATAATATCTACGAAAAGCATACTCTTTTTTCAATTTAATAGAGCTAAAATATACGATATAATTAGATTATTATTTTAGAAGGACAAATAGATGCAATTTTCTGCTCCACTCAAATCAAACTCAAAAAAAGTTATGTTACTCGGCTCAGGTGAACTTGGCAAAGAGGTCGTCATTGAAGCACAACGTTTAGGACTTGAAACTATTGCTGTTGATAGGTATGAAAATGCACCTGCACATCAGGTCGCACACCGTAGTCATGTCGTCAATATGCAAGATAAAGAGGCAATTTTAGAGATTATTCGTCAAGAAAAACCAGATTATATCTTACCGGAAGTAGAAGCTATCAGTATTGCAGCACTCTTTGAAGCAGAAGCAGAAGGATTTAATGTTATTCCAAACGCAGAAGCTGTGAATAAAACGATGAATAGAAAAAATATTCGCGTCTTTGCAGCAGAAGAATTAGGACTTAAAACGGGAGCATATAAGTTTGTTACAAGCCAAGATGAGATGCTAAACGCAGCGCGTGAACTTGGTTTTCCTTGTGTTATAAAACCGGTTATGAGCTCTTCTGGACATGGTCAGAGCATTGCAAAAAGTGAGGCGGACATTCCTGCTTCATGGGAAATTGCAAAAGAGGCACGTGGTGATGCGAGTGAGTTAATTGTTGAGGCTTTTGTTGATTTTGATTATGAGATTACGATGCTGACTGCCCGCAATGGGAAGGAGACTGTTTTTTGTGAGCCAATAGGACATGAACAACGTGACGGTGATTATGTCTTTTCATGGCAGCCAATGCAGATGAGTCAAAAAGCAAAAGAAAATGCACAGGAGATTGCACAAAAAATTACAGACGGACTTGGCGGTCGCGGTATATTTGGAGTGGAGCTATTTGTAAAAGGTGATGAGGTCTATTTTTCAGAAGTGAGCCCCCGTCCGCATGATACCGGAATGGTGACACTTATTACGCAGTCTCAAAGTGAATTTGCCTTGCATCTACGTGCAGTCTTGGGGCTTCCTTTAGCATTTACTTTTTATGGAGATGGGGCTTCGGCTGCGTTTAAAAGTGAGGTTGAAAGTGTTGCTCCTGTTGTAAATGTTGATGACACACTCTTTAGTGAAAACTCTTATGTCCGTGTTTTTGGAAAACCTGAAGCACACAAAGGTCGTCGCTTGGCTGTTGCACTTGTTTTTGACACAGTTGGAGCTGCGCTTGAAAAAGCAAAAGTGCTTATTACAAAAATAAAAGACGCTTAAGCTATGAAAATCGTTCTTTTAGATGCTATAACATTTGGCAATATTAGTCTCGAGTGCTTTAAGCAATTTGGGGATGTTACAATTTATGAGACAACATCCCCACAACAGACACAAGAGCGTATTAGCGATGCAGATGTAATCGTAACAAACAAAGTTGTTATAGATGCCAAAAATATGCAAGCGGCAAAAAAATTACAGCTTATTTGTGTGGCAGCTACGGGGACAAACAATGTTGATCTAAACGCAGCGAAAGAGCATAATATTACTGTAAAAAATGTCGCAGGATATTCGAGCGATTCTGTTGTGCAGCATACTTTTTCTATGCTTTTTTATTTAATTGGTCATTCTCGTTACTATGATGATGTAGTTAAAAGTGGAGCTTACAGTAAAAGTGGTGTTTTTACGGATGTTTCACATCCATTTTTTGAACTCAAAGGAAAAAAGTGGGGCATTATAGGGCTTGGTGAAATTGGACGAGGCGTAGCAAAAGTTGCGACTGCGTTTGGTGCGGATGTTGTTTACTACTCAACAAGCGGTGTGAACCGTAATGAAGAGTTTCAAAGAACAACTTTAGAAAAACTTTTACAAGAATCTGACATTATTACTATTCATGCGCCTTTAAATGAAAAGACAGAGAACCTTTTGGACTATGAAGAGTTGTCAACATGTAAAGAGGGTAGCGTTGTTTTAAATCTTGGACGGGGTGGTATTATTAATGAAGCGGCAGTTGCACGGCTTGTTGATGAAAAAAATATCTCTTTTGGTCTTGATGTTTTCACGCAGGAACCATTGCCACAAGAGAGTCCTCTTTTGTCAGTTAAGCAGAGTGAGAGACTCTATTTGACGCCACACATTGCATGGACAAGTATTGAAGCAAGAGAGCGACTTATTGCTTGTGTATGTGAAAATATTCAGAGATTTCTCTAAGCACTTTTGGCGGAGTTAGCACTTTTTGTTTCTGCTTTTCTTGCGGCAACAATCTTCCCTTTTTCTTCAGAAGCTGCGTTTGTTCTTGCTCTACACAATGGTATGCCCGTACCAAATGCAATGATTGCTGCTTCAAGCGGAAACATTTTAGCCATAATTTTGAACTATTTTTTAGGCTATTTTCTTTATGAAAAAACAAAGAAGAAGTTGTTATCATCAAAAATCGGTAGGCGTAGTTATCTTATAGGACACAGGTATGGTTACTTCGCTCTTGTTTTGTCTTGGCTGCCAATCATCGGTGATCCTCTTACGATTGTTGCTGGAGTGCTTCGTTTAGAGTTTGTTTGGTTTGTTGTTATCGCTGGTGGTTTACGTATTTTACGCTATTATTTTTTAACATTTATGGGAGTGTGAGAATGAAAACAGATGTATTGGTTATAGGGGCAGGTGGAGCAGGATTGTGTGCAGCACTTGCGGCAAAAGAGATGGGTGTGGATGTGAAGGTTATAACAAAAGAGTATCCTACTCGTTCGCAAACCTGTATGGCACAAGGGGGTATGAATGCAGCGCTTGGAAATGTGAGTGAAGACAGCATTGAAGCACACATTCAAAATACACTCAAATCTGCACATGGTGAAGCCGATGAAGAGGCTGTGCGTTATATGTGTAGTGAAGCTCCAAACGCAGTGGCATGGTTAGATAGCATTGGTGTCTGCTTTTCACGAACAAAAGATGGAAAAATTGCACAAAGACAACTTGGAGGTGCTTCTGCACCACGTGCCTGTTATGCACAGGATTATACGGGCTTAAAAATACTCCATACACTTTATGATAGAGCTTTGAAAAAAGGCATAGTAATAGAGCATGAACGCTTTTTGGTTGATTTACTTAAAAAAGAGGATGGGAGTGTTTGCGGTGCTTTAATCTACAATCTTCGAACTGGTGAGACAGAGCATCATTTTGCAAAAAGTGTTATTTTGGCAACGGGAGGATACTCTCGCATTTATGATAAAAACTCGACAAATGCAACATCTTCCACTGGTGATGGAATTGCGGCAGCTTTAAGAGCAGGAGCACAACTTCTAGGTATGGAGTTTGTACAGTTTCACCCAACAGGTTTGAAAAACTCCTCCATTTTGATTAGTGAATCAGCAAGAGGAGAGGGAGGCTATTTACTTAACTCAAAGGGTGAGCGTTTTACCAATGAACTTGCACCCCGTGATGAAGTAAGCCGTGCTATACACGAAGAGATGCTCAAGGGTGAGGAAGTCTTTTTAGATATCCGCCATTTAGGTGAAGATTTTATTGATGCAAACCTTCCACAAGAGAGAAAACTTGCGCTCTTGTATGAAAATGTAGATCCTGTAAAAGAGTTGGTTCCCATTAAAGCTGTAGCACATTATACAATGGGTGGTATAGAGGTTGATAACAAGTCACAAACAAGTGTAGGTGGTTTGTTTGCCTGTGGTGAGTGTGCAAATCACAAGGTGCATGGTGCAAATCGTCTTGGAGGGAATTCACTTTTAGAAATTGTTGTTTTTGGGCGTGAAGCTGGTAAAAGTGCTGCCAACTTTACCTTTTGTGATGACAAAAGTAAAGAGACTTACCCTTGCAAAGAGAGTGCGAATATTTTACAAGATATATATGAATACACCAATGAGATAAATTTTTATGACAAACGCTCCCTTGTTGGAGATATGCTCTATAAAAAAGTAGGCATTGTCCGTAGAATGGATGAACTTGCATCAGCAGGCGAAGAGATAGCCAAACTACAGGAGCTTTTACCATCTATGGGTATCCGTGACAAGGAAAAAATTTACAATACAAATCTTGTAGAATTTTTGGAATTTCGTAATACTCTTGATGTAAGTAAGGCTGTAGTAGAAGCCGCACTGCAGAGAAAAGAGAGTTGTGGTGCACATTATGTGGAGGCAGAGTAATGAAAATTAGCATACAAAGAACATTTGATTTTATAGAGTATGATGTAGATATGCAGGATGCTACGCTTCTTGAAGTCTTGCAGGCGATTAAACAAGAACAGGATGCCTCTCTTGCGTTTAGCAGTGGTTGTCGCAGTAGTGTGTGTGGCAGTTGTGCAGTGCAGGTAAATGGTAAAGCAGTTTTGGCTTGTGGCTATAAGGTACAAGGGGGTGAGAGCATTACACCACTGCATAATATGGAAGTCATTCGCGATTTGGTTGTAAACATGGACAAGCCACTTGAAACAAATGCAAGAGCAAAAGCATGGATGACACTCTTTAATAAAGATGCAGTTGTTACAGATGAAGATGAGATGCTAAACGCAGTGCAGAGTGACTGCATATTGTGTGGTGCGTGTTACTCTGCCTGTCCTGTTTATGCAGTTAATGATGCATTTTTAGGACCTTTTGCCTTGACACGTGTTTGGAAATATGTGAGTGACAAACGTGAGGCAGAGCCAAAAGAGAAAATAGATGCTATACAGACAAATGGTGTATGGGATTGTACCCTGTGCAATGAGTGTACATTAGTCTGTCCGCAAAACATCTCTTCAAAAGCAGACATAGAAAAACTCCGTATGAAATCTTCACAGTTTGGGTTTATGGATCCAAATTTTGGGAGTTTTGGCGGAGGACTTACGTTTTAGCTATCGTACTGCTGTCCTTTGAATAGGTGGTTTATAGTGAGTATCCCTCTCACCTACACTCCATAGCTCTTTTGAGAGATGGCTAATGGTTTTTTTCATATCTTCATCAATAAGTGTAAATATTGTAAAGCTTTCACGTAAGAGAGATAGTTCGGCTTCTTGCGTGAGGGGTTCTTTTTGTTTTGTAAGAGGAAGTGCTTGTTTGGTTTTAAGATTCATAAGGTGCCAAAGGGAAAGAAAATCTTCACTGTAGTGTCTTAAAATATTATGTGCATACTGTTGAAAATTTTTATAACCACTTTGCTCAAAGAGATCTATAACAAGTGTAATCGTTTGTTTGAGGTGAACAAAAGGAACTAAAGAGAAGAGTTGTCTTGCAGTGCTTTGGCCTGTGTCGTGTTCTGCACCGATAAAAATGCGCGCTCCCCCTTCCGCTTCTCCAAAATTATTTGTTTTGAGTCCAATAAGTCCAATGTCAGTGTGTCTGTGTCGTCCACACCCTTTGGCACAGCCAGAAAAGCCCACTTTAATGCGATTTTTGTAGATCATCTCTAGAGGAAGATACTGTTGTGCTTCCTCTTTGATACTCCAAACAGCATAGGGACAGAGATTTCCCGCACAGGCAACAATTGTAGCGCTCAGTGCCGGAGACGCAAACGGTGTCATTTTTTCCGGTAGGCCTAACAGGTAGATATTTTGGTCTATGCCTACGCGGATTTGTGCATTATGCTGTGTGGCAAAGTGAGCAATTTTTTCAAGTTCATCGGCACCGAGTCGTCCGAAATTACTTTGATAGCAGTAGCCAAATGTACCATCACGCAAGGACTCAAAAGACTCAAAATCAATATGCTCAATCATAAGTTCCCCAGCACCTACAAACTCTTTGTGAAACTGTTCTTGGAGCAGTTTTTTTATTTTTGTAATGCCATGTTCTTGAAGCATATAGTAAAAACGAGTTTTGGAGCGAGAAAAACGGGAACCATGTTTGTAAAACATCTCTACAAAGGCTTTGAAAAAGTCAAAAACTTCCTCTTTTTGCAAGAAAATATTGACATCTTGGGCTACCTCTGTATTCTTACCACCCATATAAACATTAAAGCCATACAGCTCATCTTTTTTTGCAAGTGCAAAGTAGATGTCGTTGGCAAAGAAGGAGTTTACATTTGCACTGTTACCAGATATACCAATGCTTACACGACGAGGCAGCATTCCAACATATTTCGGATTTTGAATAATATACTCATTCATCTGATGAATAATAGGATAGGCTTCAATGTGAGCATATTTGCTCACGCCATCATAAACGTCTGTAACAATATTACGGATGTTATCACCGAAACTTTGCCATGTAGTAAGTCCGTTATCATTGAGTTTGTGCCAGATTTCTAACACATCGTCTGCATAGACATCATGGAGTTGAAAACCTGAACGTGCCGTGATGACGAGTTTTAAATCATACTCACGTACTATTTGTGCAAGAAAGGCAAACTCTTTTGCCCCAAAGCGTCCGCCATCACTGTTTCTTAATCGGATGGTAAATTCATCCTCTAAAAAGTTAGTATTAAAAATGCCAAAATCCTGCAAATAGTACCTATCACCTTCACCTAAACTCTCAGGGTCAAGTGTATCAAACTCTTTAGTGAAATATTCATAGGGTGTAAGACGGGCCTTGTACTGTTCACGTTTGTTTAATTTTT
>CAYRVR010000091.1:0-7090 GCA_964427835.1 uncultured Sulfurimonas sp.
ATGGTGCTTTTCAAGTATTTAATTGCAGTGAACTACCGCACAGGTAGCTTGGAAGTTTAAAAGTTGCTTTTGCATCATATAAGTCATGTGAACTACCGCACAGGTAGCTTGGAAGACTATTCGCTTTAATAGATTTAGGTTTAAAAAGTGAACTACCGCACAGGTAGCTTGGAAGCTTTCTGACTTCATCTCCATCGTTGTACGTTGGTGAACTACCGCACAGGTAGCTTGGAAGAGAGTGGACAAACTTACACTTTGGTTATAAAGGTGAACTACCGCACAGGTAGCTTGGAAGATGTGACTGTGACAGGGATTTCATCAGGAGAAGTGAACTACCGCACAGGTAGCTTGGAAGGGTTTCGTATATGGTGATAATTTTCCAACAGAGTGAACTACCGCACAGGTAGCTTGGAAGTAAAGGAGGCTTTCGGCTCATCAAGGAAAATTGTGAACTACCGCACAGGTAGCTTGGAAGTTTTTCCTCTGCTCTTTGAGAGAGAACGTTGAGTGAACTACCGCACAGGTAGCTTGGAAGCATCCTTTTTGTTTTAGTTTTTGTATTTGATAGTGAACTACCGCACAGGTAGCTTGGAAGTTTTGCATTTTCAAGTTGTGAGTTGTAATCAAGTGAACTACCGCACAGGTAGCTTGGAAGACCAGTTTACAAACCTCTTTGGGTTGAGGATAGTGAACTACCGCACAGGTAGCTTGGAAGTTTTCTGGACCCCACTTGTATAAAAAGATAAATGTGAACTACCGCACAGGTAGCTTGGAAGAGAGCTTGAAAGGTTTTTGTGACCACTTGCAAGTGAACTACCGCACAGGTAGCTTGGAAGGCAAGAAACTTGCATAAATTTTTTAACACGATGTGAACTACCGCACAGGTAGCTTGGAAGTGTAATGATTGACGGGCAGTTGTTTAGTTATTGTGAACTACCGCACAGGTAGCTTGGAAGCTATAAAAACAAAAGGTGCAAGAAAAGTATCAGTGAACTACCGCACAGGTAGCTTGGAAGTGTAATATCTTTTATGATAATCATTATTTCTGGTGAACTACCGCACAGGTAGCTTGGAAGTTATAACGATTTTGAAGAGACTTATAAGTTACGTGAACTACCGCACAGGTAGCTTGGAAGGTTAAAATATTTACTATTTTTAAGTATGAAAAGTCATTGATACTTGGTAGCCAAAGAAGAGTGGATATGGTTCAAAAGAGTGGCGATGTAATGGAGAGCGCAGTCTTAAATGCTCTTATTTATTTGGGAGAAGTTGATAGGGCTGTTGCTCTTGGGTATAATGCTGTGATGAAAACATTTAAAAGTGATTATTTAAAATATAATAAGAGCGGATATTTCGATTCTATTGGCATTTCTGAACTCAAGCTCTCTGACATTTTACAAAAACATTCAATAAGAATGACTGATATTGAAACAATTATCTCTAAGACACAGTATAGAGTTGAGGGAGCAGTCGTTGGGGAAAAATTTATTATTGGTAGAGATAAGAATAGAGTCGATATACCTACTAAATTAATAAAATCAGAAATAGTGGTTCATTCACATCCAGACGGCACTAGCTTTTCTGCAGATGATATTTTTGAAACAATAACATTTGGAGGAAAAGGTGTAGTTGCCTTTAACGACGAGTTTTTTTATGTTTTTACAAACAATACTGCTGGGGATGTCGAGCTTTTATCGCTGTTTTCAGAAATAGCATCACTGGTTGAAGAGAGTTTGATAAAGAAAGTAAATAATGGTACAATTACAAAAAGCCAGATGTATTTTGCAATAAATCACAAAGTTTGGCTTAAAATTGCACAAAAAATTGAAGGGTTTGGATATGAAGCATACAAAATCAAAAAATAGTTATATTTCTCCATTGACTGGTGCTACAGTAGAAATTCCTGAAAAAAGAGAGAATGAGACATATACAGAGACAATGTATAGAGAGTCATTGGTAGCCACCAAAAAAGCAATTGAGAGTGGTGTAGCTTCATTTTGTGGAGGAAAAGAGTTAATAAAAAAGCATAGCTTGTCTATGGACTTTTAAAAACTCCCCACTTTTACGTACTTTTATATCAGGTTCCATTCATTTGAAAATAGAAACACTTTGTTCACTTCTTTTTGAAACAACTACAGATTATTATGCTAACCTTCAAACACTGCTGCGTTTAGTAAACGCAGCAGATGCAAACTCTCTTCTTGTTGCTGGTGAAGTTTGTTTGACAGGCTTTGATTATGAAAATATGGAGAAAATGGTAGCGTTTGCTGATGAGGCGACACTGGCATTGCAAGAGGCTTCTTACAACAAAATAATTATACTGACAATGCTAGAAAGAGTGAATGGGCATGTCTATAATATGGCAAAAGTTTTTTATAATGGTGAAGTTGTGTATAAGCGTGCAAAGGCAAGGTTGTTCCGTTTTGGTGAGGAACATAAGTTTATGCAAGAGGGTTTAGATGCTGATTTTGCAATTATAGAGGTGGCAAACATCAAGTTAGCGCTTCTTATTTGTTTTGAGTTACGTTTTAAAGAGCTTTGGATGAAGAGTGAGGGTGCAGATGTTATTGCTGTTCCTGCATGGTGGGGAAAATTACGAAAAGAACATTTTAAAATTTTAACGCAATCCCTTGCTTTGGTAAATGAGTGTTATGTGGTAGCAAGTGACAGTAAAAATGAAATGTGTACGCAAATAGGTACAATTGTATCACCGCAAGGAGAAGCCCTTTATAGTGGGAATAATGCTTGCTTAAAAGCCACATACAGTAAAAAAGAGATCTCTTTGATGAGAAGATATATGGATATAGGAATAGAGTAATTTGGACAGAATAACAGCAACAAAAACTGCACGTATGGCAGATGAAATAGAAAAACAGTTTCCACTCTCTCCTGAGGTGAAAAAGGCGATAGCTAACACTAACAGAGAGGCGTTTGTGCCGATGGGTTTTCGTCACAATGCTTATAAATTAGATGCTCTGCCTATTGGCGGTGCGCAGTATATCAGCTCCCCTCTAACAGTGGCAAAGATGACTGAGTATTTGATTCCTCGCGGGGCGGACAGAGTTTTGGAGATTGGGTGTGGTAGTGGCTATCAGGCAGCAGTGCTTTCGCATCTTTTTCGTGGTGTTTTTACCATAGAACGAATAGAACCACTTATAACAGAGGCAAAAAAACGTTTTCGGGATTTGAACTTAAACAATATCCATGCACGTACAGATGATGGACAAAACGGTTGGATCTCTTATGCACCTTATGACAGAATTCTTTTTTCTGCTACAGCCAAAGAGATTCCTCAAAAGCTCTTTGCACAGTTGTCTGATGGTGGAATTTTAGTGGCACCTATGCAAAGTGGGAAGGAACAGGTGATCACACGTTTTATAAAACATGGGGATGTTATAGAGCAAGAAGAACTAGAAAATTGTGACTTTGTGCCTATACTTGATGGTGTACAAAAATAACAACTCAACCATATGATTAAGCTAAATTATAGTAAAATGGCACTACTTTAAGTAGGGGCGAATGTATGTGTGAGATGTATGGGATTAAATATTCAAAGCCAGAAGTTGTTTTACTACAAGACACGGGCATTGGTGTGGCGGAGACGGCTGCACGTACATGTTATGACAGTTTTTCAAACAGTGAAAATAGTGTTATACAAGAGCTTGAATCCCAACTTCCCGATACGCAAATGTGTGATACGCTTAATTCCATCGAAGAATCAGCACTGCTTGATGACCTTGCTTGGACCTACTTCCATCACTCTATTTTAGAACATGCAAACCTCTCATACCTTATTCGCGGAACAAGTCGTGGTGTTTTACAAGAACATGCACGCCATAGAATACAAGCTATAAGTGTACGTAGTACGCGTTACACTATGAGCTCTCTCATCAATGCTTTTGTTGTTGCAAAAAAATGTAATGATAAAGAGTTTTTTATGCAAAGAGTCGCTGCGTTTGATATGTTTGTAACAGCGGATGCAGCGTATAATCGTGTAGAGATTAATGGAATGTATGAAAAACTCAGTTATCAGTTTGAAAGAGTTGAAGATTTTTATGCTTTGGCTGTTGCCAAGAGTTCACTCCCTTTTTTAGAAGAGTTTGCTGATAAACCACAGGAACTTTATACTGCCTTACAAAATGGCAAAAAAAAGCGTAATGTTGGTGATGCTTTTAAGCATATTATTACAGATAATGTAAAAGTTGATATGGTCGTTACTTTCAATCTTCGGAGTCTCAAAAACTACTTTACACTACGCGATAGCGGAGCAGCTTACTTTCAAATCCGATGGTTGGCACAGGAGATGATGCGTGTAACTCCTCAAAAGTATCTTGATTTAATAGTAAAGAAAAAATAGGAATTATAATGTATAAAATAGTTATGATAGCTGCATTGATGTTGAGTGGGTGTAGTAATTTTAAAGTAACAGGTACAATGTGTGACAGTATTAACAGAGAACCTGGTGATCCTGTACCGCAGGAGTGTCAGGCATATGATGAGAAAAAAGCCGATAAGGCCTTTAATAAAACAAGAAATGAACAGATACACTCTGCTGAAGATATAATTAAATTTAGTAAGGAAGCCGATGATAACTAAGATAGAAACAGCACAAACACTCCTTGATGCACTGCCATACATTAAACAGTATAGACATGAAATTTTTGTTATAAAGTATGGGGGTTCTGCACAGATAAACCCTGAGTTAAAAGAGAAGTTTGCACAGGACATTATTTTGCTTTATCTTGTAGGGATTAAGCCTGTAATTGTTCATGGTGGTGGTAAAAAAATAAACTCTATGCTTGAGCGTTTAAAGATTGAGAGCGAATTTGTAGATGGTATGCGTGTAACGAATGAGCAGGTAATGGAAGTCGTTGAGATGGTTTTAAGTGGTAATATCAACAAAGAGATTACAACGCTTTTAAATATGCATGGCGGTAAGGCTCTTGGTATGACAGGTAAAGATGCCAACTTCATTACGGCAAAACCAAAGGCAAACGGAAAGTATGGTCTTGTTGGTGAAATTGTTAATATCGATAAAAGTGTTATTCAAAACCTGTTGAACGAAAAATTTATTCCTGTTATTGCACCGATTGCATCAGGTGATGAGGTAAATCATCCTGGTTTTAATATAAACGCAGATTTGGCAGCAAGTAAAATCGCTGCACGGTTAAACGCAAGAAAAGTACTTTTTATGACCGACATTGTAGGGGTGCTCGATAAAGATAAAAATTTACTCGAGACACTTACGGAAGAGCAAATACAGACGCTTAAGGCAGATGGAACAATCCACGGTGGAATGATTCCAAAAGTGGATGCATGCCTTGAAGCGATTGATGCAGGTGTAGAAAAAGCGCATATTATAGATGGGCGTGTTGAGCACTCTTTACTGTTAGAAATTTTTACAAGTGACGGTGTGGGAACAGTGATTAAGAAGTAATTGTTCCTTAATGGGATAAAATTCGAAAAATAAATCAAGAAAAGGAAAGAATATGGCAAGAAGTGAAGTATGTGAATTATGTGGAAGTAGTGATGATGTAACTTTAATGGAAGTTCCACAAGGTGTTGAAGGCGAAGAGGGTTCTATTTATGTATGTGCAAACTGTAAATCACAAATTGAAAATGATGAACTTGATGAGACACATTTTAATTGTTTAAATGATGCAATGTGGAGTGAAGTACCAGCTGTTAAAGTAATGTCTGCTATTTTACTTAACAAATTAGGTCGTCAGGATCTTCTTGAGATGATGTACCTTGAAGAGGCAGAGCAAGCATGGTTGGATAAAGCACAAAATGCAGAGGCAAACAAAGTTGTTTTCCGTGATGCAAATGGTGTTGAACTCCACGCTGGAGACAGTATTGTTATTTTAAAAGATTTAGATGTTAAGGGTGCCGGTTTTACTGCAAAACGTGGAACAACAGTTACACGTATCTCTTTACCAAATGATATGGATGACCATGTTGAAGGCCGTGTAAATGGAACAAAGATCTACTTAAAAACAGAGTTTATTAAAAAAGCCTAATGAAACCGTATGCGCGATTTTATGAGATAGACAAAGATTTCCGTAATCCTTATGCCAGAGACCGTGATAGAATTATCCACTCTGGGAGTTTTCGAAAGCTAGAGTATAAAACGCAGGTCTTTTTAAATCACGAGGGTGATTTTTTCCGTACCCGTTTAACACACTCTATAGAGGTCTCGCAAATTGCGCGCTCTATTACCTCTCAATTAGACCTTAATGAATCACTCGCAGAGGCCATTGCACTTTCACATGACTTAGGACATACTCCTTTTGGTCATGTGGGAGGAGATACTTTGGATGAGTGTTTGAAATCAGATGGTTTTACCAATGGATTTGAACACAATTTTCAAAGTTTTCGTGTAGTTACAAAACTAGAGAAGCGTTATAAAGATTTTGATGGATTGAATCTTACTTTTGCTACTCTTGAGGGAATTTTGAAGCACTCTTACCCTTATAAAAAAGCCTTTTTACCAAAAATCATTGATGAACAGTTTGATTTAAATAAACATCCTTCTTATGAAGCTATGGTTGTTGATCGTGCGGATGAAATTGCCTATATGAGTCATGATATTGATGATGGTGTTAATTCTGGTCTGATTACTTTCGAGGATTTACGAGAGAGTGAACTTGCATGTGAAATTTTAGAAAAAGTTGCACAAGAGGGTGTTGGGACAGAAAATGATGAAATGTTCCGTTATCGCTTTAGCTCAAACCTTATAAATCATCTTGTGTACTCTTTACTTGATTACTCTAAAGAGAGAGTTGCCAATTATGAAGAGATGCCTGTCGGTTTTGATAAAGAACTCGAAACAAAGATTAAAAAACTCAAAAAAATTCTTTTTATAAAAATGTACCAGCACAAAAATATTGTCCGTAAAATGTATGCTGGAAAGCAAGCTATTAAAGGACTCTATAAAGGACTAATGGAAGAGGAAAAAATGCTTCCAAGTTTCTATTATGCACAACTTTCTAAACGCAGTAAGCACCGAGTTATTGCCGACTATATTGCGAGTATGAGTGACAGATATGCGCTCAATTTTTTTAATGAAATGTATGGAAAAATTTAAAAA
>CAYRVR010000092.1:0-7088 GCA_964427835.1 uncultured Sulfurimonas sp.
GACACCTTCAGAGTGGATGGAAAGTAAATTTGGCAATAAAAAAGAGACTATCTAAAGCCAAACACCATTTTTTATAAAAAAGAGAATTGGATAGGCACTAACAATAAGTACATACAAAATATTTGCAATAAAAGAGAGTCTGCAGTACTTCTTTTTTTCCTGCTTCGAAAACTCTACCACCCCCACAATAAAGCCAAAAAAAGTTCCCATAAACAGTAAAACATAAAGAAGATACCCTATATAAAAGTAATCTTTTTGTAAGAGACAAAATGGACAGTGATGGGTTGGTAATTCATAAATATATGTACCAAAGAACGCAATAAGTGTTATGATAGATATTGGGAGAAAAAGAGCATTAGCTACAGCATATAAATAGCTGTTTTTCATAAAATAAAAAAGAGCCATAATTAAAAAGAGACCATAAAAGAGTGAGAGTAAAACAGCATGAGGCAGTCCCAATAGTTTTGCCATATATGTTTGTGAAGTGGTCGAAAAAATAGCACCGCAGCAATCTACAACACTGTTTACATCAATGGAAGCAAACATTACAAACTGTGTCACAATTTCAATAACAAATAAAACATATACAATGCAAAAAAGTAAAAATTTTAAACGCAGGTATCTCTGCTGGGGAGTCTTCATATCTTCATAATTAAGAACAATCCAATAGCCAAAGAGATAAAGATTAATGATTTTTAGTAGAAGCAGAGGTGTTCCATAAACAGTTGCGTTTACAACACCTGCAGCACACATTGCGCCCGGTAAAAGCGTTGCAATTTTATTGAGTGTAAATATAAAGAAGATAAACAGAGGAATTTTAATAGCAAAAATAAATTTAATAATCGTAGCCACAAGATAACTCTGTTTTTCTAAACTATATTGCCGTGGAGTTGTAGCGCTTGCATCGTAATAGACAACAATTTTCAAACTGAAATAAAAGGCTATTGTTGCAAAAGCTAAAAAGAGAAAATTTAAAATATCTAATGTCAGTATTTCAGGTGTCAGTAACATTTTCCATCTTTTACTTCAATAATTCTGTCCACACATGATAAAGAGAAAAAGAGTGGGTCATGTGTTGCAATAACAATAGTCTTCTTTGCAGATTTAAGATTTTTCATTATCTCTATAAAATCTAAAGAGAGCTTTTCATCAAGGTTTGCAGTCGGTTCATCTGCTAAAATAATTTTAGGATTATTTATATTGGCTCTTGCAATGGCCACCCTTTGCTGTTCTCCTCCTGAGAGATTTTTTACCAAACTCTCCTGTTTATGTTGAATGCGAAATTTTTTCACGACCTCTTCAAACATCCTATCAACACTTTTAGGATCAAGGTTTTTGGGATAGAGTGGTAAGACAATATTTTCTTTGACACTTAATGTTGGAATAAGATTATATTTTTGGAATATAAATCCAATATTATCGCGTCTAAAATCACTACAAAAATGATCCGGTAATTTAG
The DNA here is from genome assembly GCA_964427835.1 of uncultured Sulfurimonas sp. Lineage (GTDB taxonomy): Bacteria > Campylobacterota > Campylobacteria > Campylobacterales > Sulfurimonadaceae > Sulfurimonas. The sequence goes on from CAYRVR010000092.1 coordinate 1,460, forward strand.
AAATATGCTGCGTATCAACAATAACCTCTCCTTCACTTGGCTTTAACAATCCTGCAATTAAAGAGAGAATAGTACTTTTACCACTTCCACTGACCCCTTTAAGAACAACAAACTCGCCCTCTTCAAATACCAAATCAATACCCTTAAGCGCTGCAACATCACCATAGTGTTTTTTTAAATTACAAAGCTGTATCATCGCATCACCTCATCTGCATCAACCGTTGCTACTCGCCACGAAGGAAGAATAGTTGCTGCCATATAGATAGGAACTGAAAGCAAAAAGAGTAAAAAGAGTGTTTCATAGTTGCAAACAAAAACTAAATCTATATCATGTATATCATTATATGATACAAAAATATTTTTCAGCAAAGGTGCATGCAAAGCATAGACATAAAACAGAGCTACAACTATTCCTAACAAATAAGCAAAAAAAGCAACAAAAAAGCCTTCATAAAGTTTTACGTGTAAAACATCTTCAACACGCCAGCCAATGGCTTTTAAAATGCCTATTTCACGTTTCTCCTCACTGCTGAGTCCACTTGCTTTATCATACACAATCATAAAAAATGTTACAAGTGTTATACTAAAGAGTATAATAAAAAAAGAACTTGTAGTATCAAACTGCTTCTCTAAAGCAAGTTGCATCTCTTTTTTTGTCTGCACCCTTGCGTTTGGCAATATATCTTTTACTTTTGATGCTATTTCACCAACTTCTAAAGGATTGTTAACCATTATTGCTAGATCTGTTGCTTCGCTGCGTTTATAGCCAAAAATATCACGAAGTGCATCTTTATCCATCACTATCATATCTTGAGATTCTAGCTGCGTTTGAGAGGGTAAAAGAGCTGCAATGTGAAAACTTTTTGTTTTGCCATTTGGTGTTATAAAATGGAACTCTTTAGTATAGTAATGTCTTTGTAAAATCTTTGCGACACCCGCTCCTATAACAATGGAAGAATTATCTAAAACACCTTTTTTTACAATATCTTTTAAAAGAGGATTATATTGATTTTCAAAATTATCTACTCCAACAAGTAGAAACTTTTTTCCTAAAAAATCATAATAGCCCCATACCCGAGAGACTACATCACCAACACCATTTAAATCCAAAATTTTATCTGCTACATCTTCCTGAATTGTTGTATATAAACCCGCCTTTTGATTTGTAACAACTATATCAGGTAAAGAGTGCATATTAAGATCTAACTCATATTTCAAAGAGTTTTCTACAAATAAGAAAGATGCCAGAAGTCCTGTCATAAGTGTTAAAATTAAAATAATAAATATATTTTTTGTTTTATACCGTAAAATATACCTAATGGCATACTCTAAAAGGTACACATTCATGTTCTTCATCGTGACAACTCTATAGTGTGTTTTGAAATAGCTCTAGTAAGATTTGAGATATGGCTCACTTGTAATAATTCACGTACCACCAAAGGATGTGTTTTTACCGTAGTGAAGTGAAAATAGCTCATTTGTAACAGAGCTAGAAAAAAGAGCAAAAGAAAAGAAAAGAGGAAAACTCTACTGCTTCTACTCATCTAGTTTATAAACCTCATCTTCTGTTATAGCATCAAAAGCAACAATCTTTTTTGCTCTATGATCCAATGCAAAGCGTTTTGCAGAGGCTTTGTCTTTAAACGCAATGAGTTCATTCCCCATAGGTCCGTAAACATCACTCCCTATAACAAAATAGGCTTTTTTTGCATTGATTGTTTGCTGAGTGTAGTAGTCTTGCACGAGTATCTCTTGTATTGCTTTGTGGTGTTTAAAGTAGTACTTCATCATATCTTTTACACCATCAAAAGAGAGTTTTTTATCTGCATACACAATGCGAGCAACCCATCGTGGATATTTATAAAGAAACATCCCACAAATTGGACACTTATCCTGCTTCGTAACCACTAGTTTAGGATAATGCTTTTGCGTACTCTTTTTTCTTTTTACTTCCCACAAATAAAGCAAAAGTGCATCGCTGTATCTTGTATTGAGGTGTGAGCAAACGCCCTTTTGAACCACATCATTTTGTAGTTCTTGAAAATTTTTGTATTTATTTACATCAAGTTGTGGACATTTTTGTTTATAAATCCTACTTCCCATAGGATAGAGTTTTTTTTCTTTCACCGCAGTAGAGTAAGAAGGATATGCATATAAAGTAAGAGTAAAAACAAAGGATAAAAGTAAAAATTTAAAAAAGTACATCTGTTTACCTTGAGAATTTTCTAGTAAACAGATAGTAGCAAAATAGTGTTAATTTAGCGTTAAGAACTACTTTGAAGGAATGCGTAAAATCATTAAACGTCGCACAAACAACACAAGTAGCGCAAGAGCAAGAATTTTAAAGTCAATTTCACTTGCTATATGGATATTGTCAAAGGTATCACTTTGCGTTGCTTCTCGTCCAAGTGCTTGCATAGAGAGGATTTTAGGAACATATACTGCACTAAAGAGTAATCCTGTAGCAATAACTATGACAGCCGCACCAAAAGAGATAGCATCACGCTCTCCCATTTTGTAAGCCATAGCTTCATAAATGGCCACATAAGTAACTGCAAAATAGACCCAATAGGAAAATCTACGGAATATTTCACCCATAATAATACCTGCGTTGTAATGATCAATCAATAAATTTACTGTTATACGATCCGTATGGAAAACAACGGGTGCGACAATAGCACCCAAGACTAAAACAGCACCTAATGTAGCTGCTATAATTATAAAATATGCAAAATCTAAATATATATTTTTTTTCAATTCAAAAACCTTTTATAAAATAAGGCTAAACCCTCTATCAAAAGAGCTATAGTCTTTGTAAAATTGTAAACTTGTGAAATTTTCACTCTTTAAATAGTTCTGTATTTTATCTTGTTGATCATAACCCATCTCACAAGTAAAATACTTAATCTTTTGTTTTAAGACTTCATCAAGAAGTTTTTTAATAATTTCATCACCAACTTTTCCACCAAAAAGTGCATTTTGAGGCTCATAAGAGAGATTAGATTCTAGCGCTATGCCATCTTCAATATAAGGCGGATTAGAGACAAGATAATCAATTTTTTCAGGTACAGGATCTAAAAGCGATCCTAAACGCAGCTCTACTCTTTGCGAGAGTCCAAATTTTTCTATGTTCTTTTGTGCTACCCCAAGTGCTGCAGGTGAGATATCAACCGCAATAAATCTTGCATTTTTTAGTTTTTTTGCAAGCATAATGGAGATAATACCACTACCAACACCCACTTCTGCAAACAAATAAGGAGCCTCATGATCTGGTATGTTTTTTAGTACCTCATCAACAAGTAACTCTGTCTCTGGTCTTGGAATGAGAGCACCCTCATCAATGTAGAACTCCTCAGCATAAAAACTCACCCTATTAGTGATATATTCAAATGGTTCATTTTTCGCTCTTCGCTCTACCCATTCCCAATAGAGTGCGCTCTCTTCAATACTATCATTCTGATGTGTAATAAGCCAAAGCTCATCAACATTAAGGTGTGCCATCAAAAGAAGCTGTGCCTCTCTTGGTGCTCTTGGAATATTTGCTGCTGCAAGCTTTTGTGTAGCTTCTTTAAGAATATCTCTCACTACAAGTCTATGCCACATTTACCTTCAGTCCCACTCTTTTCTACATAACCAATATCAACACCCAACTCTTTTAATCGCTCAATAACCGGAGGATGTGTATAGTGAAAAAAGATATACAGAGGATGAGAAAGTGGGAAACTTTTGTTTTCCTGTACAAGTTTTTGCAGTGCATTTGCAAGTTCAATTTCACCTGCTGCACCACCAAGCTCACTTCCCATTTTATCTGCTGCATACTCATTGTTTCGACTCACCATTCCCATAAGTGGCATTATAAAAAAGCTAAGAACCGGCATAAAAAGCATGAGTAAAATCATCACAACATACGGCTCTTTTGGAAATCCAAGTGCTAGGTAGAGTCCATCTGGAAGATTTCCAAAAATAGCAAACATAACAAAGAGTATGCCTCCAACTATAGCAATATTTTTAAAAACATCACCATGTGCATAGTGACCAAGTTCATGTCCTAGTACAGCCAAAAGCTCTTTTGTAGAGAGTTTTTCTAAAAGTGTGTCAAACAACACAACACGTTTTGACTTTCCAAAACCTCCAAAGTAGGCATTCAAACGACCATCACGTTTACTTGCATCACTTACATAGACACCACTGCTTACAAATCCTGTCTCTTGCATCAATCTCTGAATCTCTGCATCAAGTTGTTCATCTGCTAAAGGTGTAAGTTTGTCAAAAAACATAGCTCGAAATGTTGGGTAGAGCATATTGATTAAAATTACTATTGTGAATATAAAAAGAAAACTCCACAGCCACCATAACTCAGAATGAGACATAATTTCATAAATTCCCCATACTACGAGTGATCCAAGAATAAGCGTCATAACAAAAGATATGAGTTGATCTTTTATCCATTGTGCAAGCGTTGATTTATTAAATCCAAATGCAGCATCAATGACAAATTTTTCGTAGTAAGAAAAAGGTAAAGAGATAAGCAGATTAATAATAATGAAGCCCATTACAATCTCTACATTCATCAATGCTTCACTCTGTGCACCTAAAAATGTTGTATGCAAATATTGGATTCCAAACGCAATCCATGCAAGAAATACAAAATAATCAATAAATACATTTACAATAGAGAGCTTCTCTTTTGCAACAGCATAGTTGCCTGCCTTTAAAAAATCAGATGCAGTTAATAACACTGGAGTTTTTCTTTTTATTTGGTTTATATACCCTATTTGCATAACGCTTACATATATTGACAATAGTACATATAAACTATAAATTCCTACAAGTGTCATTAACATTTAATTTCCTTTTTTTCTCACTAAAGGGAAACACATTTTGTTTCTGGTACAACTTTTATTGTATCAGAAACATTGAGAGCATCACCCTTGTCTGTGTACGTTTTAGCTGCTACATAATAAATAGCTCCAATAAGAAGCCCTGCAATAATTACAGCCCACACAATTCTCTTTTTTTGTCCTGTTAGTGTATCGTAATCACTTATATCATTTAATGTTGGTTCTGACATAATCTATCCTTTTAAGTTAATTTTATGTAATTATACTCCTAAAAGGGCCATCTCTTCACTAAAGCAATAAAGTAATTTGACGATTTAAGTCTGTTTTTTATTTTATTTCTTCGTCATTATAATTCTATTTTATATAATCAACTACTTTTGACTCTACAGTAACAGCCTTTATAAACTCTAAAACTTCTAAATGTGCAGGATGTGTTGCATAGTTTTTTAATCCCTCTTCATTTTCAAAACTACTATAAAGAACCAAATCCATCGCCCGTGCAGATTTATTCACATCAATGCCGACTTCCATACTTTTTAAACTCTCTATTTTTGCTACTAAAGCCTCAAGTTTTGTTTTGACACTTTTTACATTTGCCTCTTTATTTTCATCTTTAAACGTAAACATTACAATATGTACTATCATTTTCAATTCCTTTTTTAAATAAAGAGATTTTAGCTAAAAATATATAATGCTTCGATAAGATAGGGTATGAAAGAATTATATGGTGTTGGTGTTTTATTTTTTTATTTTTTGAAGTGGCCTATTGTCATTGCATACCTCTACCT
>CAYRVR010000093.1:0-6802 GCA_964427835.1 uncultured Sulfurimonas sp.
AGTTACTGATAAAGAAACTAACTTTTAGTTAGTTTCTGCACTTCTGAGTTTTCTCGTCTCCAAAAAGTAGCTATGTCCTAGATAAATCACATAAAATACCGATGCAAAGAAAATTACAAATGGGATGAGTGAGAGTAGGTAGAGTCCTAGTGTTTTAAGGCGTAAGGTGCTTCCGTGAAAGTAACTGATTTTCATTGCTTCTTCTTTTGTACAGATGGCAGAAGAGACATCGTATGTCATCATTTTGTGAAAAAAGTAATACAGCGGAAAGTTAAACGCAATGATGTTGAGTATAGGAATGAAATACAGAGGGATAAATACAAGAAAAAGCACTACCATAATGAGCACCCACTTCAGTGTTAAAAATATACTCTCGACTGCGTTTGAGTAGCCCACCATTGCTACATCAGGGTAGTGTCTATAGTGAATCTCTTGTAAAATTTTATGTGTTAAAAATCCTATGACAATAAGTGCTACAAATATAGAAAGGTACAGCACTAAAAAGCCACCAATGGTATAGACAAAAAAGGATGCTATCCATGAAGTAAGGGCACTACTCATTAAAAATTTAATAATGCCTGTATTTTGCAGTGTCGCTTGGAAACTTTCAGTGTGTGGTACCCCATTTTCAATGGTTGTTTGTGTGCTTTGAATGTCCATTGTAGTGAGTTGGTCAACACCCATTCCTGCTACAATAAAAAAGAGAATGTAAAGCACTATCATACTGATGATGAAAGGCATGATGGAGTATGCTATCATCTTTTTTGTAAAAAGATCTTTTATGCTTAATGAGAGAATACTTGTTTCTTCATTCATCTAAAGGTGCTCCTCTATAATATCAAATGCTTTTTGTGTATCTTTTTCACTCATTTTCCCCGGTTTATAAAAGAGGAGTGTGCCATCTTTTGAAAAAATCAAAATGTCAGAAGCATTGTCTTTTAGCCCCCACTCTTTTACAAGTACACTTTTTTTGTCTTTTACATAAATAGTTTTAGGAAACTCTTTTTGTTTTGCTTTTAAAAGGATGTTGATGGCAAAGTCTGGTTTCCATGTTGCTGCCATATTGACAACAGCCATACTTCCAAATGCCCCTTTTTCTCTGTAGTTTTTTGCTTTGAGTGCTTGAGAAAACTCTTCGTTTACGTCTTTTTCATCAGGATCAACATAAAAGAGCACATAGACTTTGTCTTTGAGCATAGAAGAGTGCCATGCCCCACCTTTTACAAGTCCGCCATTCTCTCCGTCAATGGTGACTGCTTTGGGCTTTTCATTGAGCGTGATGGCATAAAGATTTATAGTAGCAAGCAGTGCGACTAACAGTAATTGTAATTTCATAATTTACTCCACAGTTTTTTGTTTAATTGTAACTCTTGCACAATGCCGATTGCAAGATGCAAGGTTCCTAGATACTCCATTGCTATTTTATACTTTAAAAGTGAATGGAATACAGACGCCTCAAATAAATCTTTATTATATGCAATAGCCATGTAGATTTTACCACCTATAAAGGAGATAGAGAGCGGATGTTGTGTTTTTTTTCTATAGTGTAAAAGTTTACTCATTAAGGTGTGGGTAAGGAGGTATCTTGCTTCGATTTGATCACTTGAGTAAACGACAAACTCTTTTTCAAATGCCACATTATCTAATTTTACGAGTTCGTTTCTTGAAAAATTATTTGCTTGAAGCCAGTTACCTACAAGATCACCAAAGAGATTCTGCGCATTGTCAGGTAAAACAACAGTTTGCCCTTTAAAGTTTTTGTTAAACTCACTTACGATAAAAAGACCTTGAAAAATGGTACTCCAGGTTATGTTCCCCTTCGCATTTCGATGCTCCTTTTGGGCATGTATATCTGAAATCTCTATGTGTATGCCCTCTACTTCTCCACGAATAAGATCATTTCCACTGAATTTATCCGGTTTGGAAGTAAAGAGTTTTGAGTGGACAAATGTATGTTCTGGAATGTGCAGTTGTGGAAGATATTCAAGATGGGGATCTAGTTCCTTGATGAGTGGTAGCATGATTTTTGCTTTAAAATCACTTTTGTAGCTCTTTACAAGGTATTTATATAAAATTGCTCCAAGAGTAAATGCTCCAAAAGCATAAAAGAGTAGCATGTCGGGAGCTATAAAATGTGAGTGAAAAAGGAAGAACCCTATAAACGCAGCGATAAGAAAATAAACAAACCCTGTAGTAATAATTCTTTTTTTAAGCTTTTCTCTCTTGGCTTCTAACTCTTGTAAAACAGGGTAGAGCTCTTTGTAGTAAAAATCAGTGAGTTCACTAATGCTTTTCACGTCTTTTAACTTTTATTGCTCGCAAAGAGCTCTTTTACATTGACATTTTCTTTCTCTTGCGGGCGTGCTTCAAAGAGTTTTTTCTTTGTATATCCCATCATATTTGCAAGAATGTTTGTAGGTATCTGCTCAAGCGCATTGTTGTAGTCTGTCACTGCTTGATTGTATGCCCGTCTTGCTGCAGCGATTTGTGCTTCAACCTCATTGAGGGAGTGTTGCAGATGGAGTACATTTTCATTTGCTTTTAACTCCGGGTAATTCTCAACAGCTACCATAATGGAGCCAAGCGCACTACTCATTTTTTCATCTAAGAGCATTTTTTGCTCGTCAGATATATTTGCTCTATTGGCCTCTGCACGTAGTTTTGTAATCTCTTCAAGAGTGCTTTTTTCGTGTTGCATATATTGGCTCACAGAAGCTACAAGGTTTGGGATGAGGTCATAACGCTTTTTGAGTTGTGTATCAACACTAGCAAAAATATTTTCAACCTGATTTTTCTTTGCAACAAGCGAGTTGTACATTAAAATAATAACGATAAGAGAGACAAGAAGAATTATAAGTGGTGTTGACATTGAAAAACCTTTTCTTTTTATTATAGCATATTACTTTTTTTAATGATATTTTGTGCAGCTAAAAATCCGCTTGCCCAGGCAAATGCAAAGTTAAAACCACCACGACGACCGACGACATCAAGACATTCTCCTACAAAGTAAAGGTTCTTTTGTTTAAGGGATTCCATTGTTTTAGGATTTATCTCTCTTGTGTCAATCCCACCGCCACTTACTTCTGCATGACGAAATCCATGTGTTTCATCTACTTCAAAACGCCAGTTTAGCAGTGTGTTAGCAATTTTTTTGGAAAGTTTTGTATCTAGTGTCCTTACTGCGTTTGAGAGTTCTAAATATTCTAAAACTCCATTGGCAATTTTAAGCGGAACTAAACCTACTAAAATATCTAAAAGTGTAAACGCAGGCATATTTTTACTCACTTGCATAATGTGAGCAGAGAGCTTTTGCGCGTTAAAGTAAGGTAGAAGATTGATGGAAATATCTACAGCTTGATAACTCTGTAGTGCTACGCTTGCAGTTTGAGAAATATCTAAGATGGCAAAGCCTGAGACACCATAATTTGTAAAAAGAACATCACCGTTAATGCTCATTTCCTTTTTATGGTTTATAAGGAGTGTAACTTCTGCATTGAGTTTCGCTCCACTCATTTTATGGGCTATTTTAGAGTTGAGATGGAGTTGTACAAGAGAGGGATAAGCTGGGATAATGTTATGTCCAAATGTTTGGGCAAACATCTCTGCATCGGCATTACCACCAAGATGTGAAGCAGCGCGTGAGCCTGTGGCAACCACTACACTGTCGTATTTGTTTAAGAGTGGTTTTAGATCACTAATCTTTGTATCGGTTTCAAAAACAACACCCAAATTTTTGGCATACTCTTCGTATATTTTTACAACACTTTTGGCTTCATTACTGAGTGGATAGGCACGTCCGTCATCTAAAACATTAAGAAGAAGTCCTATAGAATTTGTAAACTTTTGAAATTCTTCAAATCCAAACTGCTCCAAAGCATAAGAAACAAAGTCGGGATTATCGCTGAAGAAGTCATTTGGCGTGAGGTGTCTGTTTGTGATGTTACAGCGACCGTTTCCTGAGACGAGAATTTTTTTTCCACATTTGTTGTTCTGTTCAAATATGGTGACATCTACATTTGCTTTTGCACAAAAAATTGCACACAAAAGCCCAGAAGCGCCACCACCTATAATTGCAACTTTTTTTCTCATTATAAGTAAACTATTTTTGCACCAAAACCACCCATGTGTTGTGGTGCATCTTCAAATTTTTTTACACGGGGATGTGTCTTTAAAAACTCTTTGACCGCATAGGAGAGTTTTCCTGTTCCTATACCATGATATACTATGACTTCATCCCAGCCATTGATGAGTGCATCATTGAGGAACTTGTCTAAAACTTCACACGCTTCATCCGCTCGCATTCCATGTAAGTCACACTTAAGTCCTGCTTTTTTTTCTACATTGAGTTTGAGGTCTGTTCTTGGTTTTGCTTTTACGATTTTAGTTGGTTTGAGGTACTTTGTTTTGACACGTATTTTCATACCGTTGACCTCAAGAATGGCCTCATTTTTGCCTTTCATAGCAACAATGACTCCACTTTGTGTATGGTATTTTACTTCATCTCCCACTTTAAATTCAACGTGACGTGCAACTGTCTTTGTTTTCTCTTTTGGTAGTTGTTCTTTTGCTTTGTTCATCGCTCTGTGAATTGCCTTCATATCGCCTTCACGTGCTGCTTTTTTTGCTTGTGCAATGGCATTTTCATAAGAGGCTTTAAGAGCAGCTTCTTGTGTATGGAGTTCGTTGTGGAGTGCTTCTCTTTGTTCTTTGAGTTGGCGCTCTTTTTTTTGTAACTCTTGGAGCTTTGCATCTACTTTTTGGTGCTTTTGTTTAAGCTCTCTCTCAAGCTGCGAGCCACGTTCAATAAGCAGGCTGAGTTTTTCAGAGTTATCGCCATAAACGCGTTTTGCCTCCTCAACAAGTTTGTGAGAAATACCATAACGGCTGGCCGTTTCAAAGGCGTAACTCTTTCCAATGATACCTTGCATAAATTCATAGGTAGGTTGGCGTGCGTCTTCGTCATAAATTGCAGCCATTAGTTCCACATCATCCCTATCAGCCATAAGTGCTGCAAGACGTTTATGGTGGGTAGTTACTACAATTTTTTGTCCGCGTTTTATAAGATCATCTAAAATCACTTTAAAAAGTGCTGCTGCTTCATCAGAGTCTGTTCCGAGTTCTATTTCATCGATGCCGACCAAGGCACTACGGTACTCAAATATATGGGAAAATTGTTGCATTCTTCCCGCAAAAGTTGAGATGTCGTTTTTGACGTTTTGTGGGTCATCAATGATGGCCTCTATGGCTTTAAAGTTTCCTACATGGGATTTTGTCTCATTGAGTTTCATAGGAATGATGTACTTTGCCATAAACGCAGCGGCAAGGATGGACTTGAGGAGCATCGTTTTTCCTCCTGCGTTTACACCGGTAATCATCAAAATATTTTGTGAAAAATCTACATTAATTGGTTTTGCTTTGTGTAGGGCAGGGTGGATGAAATCTTTGAGAATAATTTTAGCGTCTTTTTTACTTTTTATGAGTTGTAGGTTTTTACTCTTTGCAAAAAGTACACGTGCTTGATAGTTGTCAAATTTACTAAACTCTTTATCAATGAATTTTATAAATGGCTGGAGTTCAGAGAGTTTTGCTGAGAACTCTTTTGCATAGGTGTAAAAGATAGCCTCTCTTTCTTGCTCTATGAAACGGATTTGCTCTTTTGATTTGAGTATGCTATCGGGTGCTACATAGAAAAATCCACCGGTACTTCTTCCCAAAATCGCACCTTTAAGGACATGGTTAAAACCACCACGTAGGAGCAAACACTCCTCATTTTGTAGTAAATGCACTTGTGTATCTACAAGATAGCCTGCAATTTTTGAGCTTGACATAAGACGTTTGAGTGAAGCAGAGATATTGTTTTTATGCTCTTTTATACGCGCTGAGAGGGAAAAAAGATTTTCATCAAGATTCTCTTCAAATTTTCCATCATGGGTAAAGTATTTTTCTATTTCTAAAAAACTCTCAGGAATGATGAACTTCTCCATCCACTCACCAATGAGGCCTTCAATATTGCGGTTTTTCAAATAGCGAAAATAGCGTACAATTTTTACAATTTCAAAAATTTGTTCAAAACTTAAAACACCATGTTTTCTAAGGTGTCCATGGATGGTATAGAAGTCGGCAACTTTTGGAGGTGCTTTAAATTCGATTTTATCGAGCTCTTTTATGTATTTAAAATGAAGTTCTTGATCGCCTTCAATATAGAGAGAGTGTTCACGCGAAAAAAAAGTGTTAAATTGAGAAATATACTCTTGCAGATCAAGCTGGTTTATGAGTTTTTGGATTTTTGTTTGTTTATTCACAGTCTGTTGCACTTATCATCTCTGCATAATGTGGAGTTCCTTTTTTACCTATAAATGTATAGGTTCCGACACTTAAGGAGTAGTTAGAAGCATTGACCTCTCGTGTGTTGCAGGTGACAGTTTTTCCTTGTTTATATTTTGTAATGACAGAGAGTATTTTTTGACTCTGCTCTTGTTGGTAGGTATTGTACGCGATGGCACTGTAGATGATTACAAAAAGAAGTGTTGTAATGGAAACTTTATGCATCTTTGTGAGTTCTGTAAAGTAGTGCATCAGGTAAAAGAGTGCTACTAAAAGAAAAAAAGATACAATGTACGCCACTACGCAATTCCTCTGATTTGGTAGGTAATGTCACCTGCGCCAAAGCCAATAATAAGACCTTTTTTCAGTGTTTCAACATTTTTATTATCTTTGATGACTTCAATGGTATTGTTTGCACGGGAGATTTTATCTGCCATAGTGAGATTGTAATTTTTAAATTGTTTTTGAAAGTCAATAT
>CAYRVR010000094.1:0-6662 GCA_964427835.1 uncultured Sulfurimonas sp.
TATATGTTGCCCGAAGTTGAAAAGGAAGTACAAAAATTCCAAAAGGATTTTTCATTGTTTTTATCATCGTCTCACCTAACATATATGACAAATGTTCTTTTACTCTTTGTGCATCATAAGCATCTGCATAACGCTCTATAGGTGGTAATTTTTTCTTCTTTTTCTCTTTTAGATCTTTTTTATATTGAGAGACAACACCTACAAGGGTAAAGGGTAATCCTATCACCCCTGAAAAAGATTTAGATTTTTCTATCATAGTAGCACCAAGTCTATAGCTCAACTGCTCTTTCACTCTTTGTGCCGCACCATAATAACGCTTCTTTTCTGCTTCTTTTTCTTTTAAAGCCTTGTTTTGGAGATAATACTTTTCAAGTTCTTCTTGCACTTGATGCAGTTGTGTCAGCAGAAGTTCATTCTCTTCTCGTTTTTCTCTCTCTTGCATCTCTTTTATTTTGAGTGACTGTCGGAGCTTTTCTTGTTCTTCTTTAGAACTTTTTTGTAATCCTGAGAGTTTTGTTTCAAGAGATTGTTTTTGTTCTTTAAGAGCTTTCTCTTTTTCTGTCAGTTCTTTTTTTACACTACTATTTTCAAGATAATACTTCTCAAGTTCTTCTTGTACTTGATGTAGTTGTGTTAGCAGAAGTTCATTCTCTTCTCGTTTTTCTCTCTCTTGCATCTCTTTTGTTTTGAGTGACTGCAGGAGTTTTTCTTGTTCTACGTTAAAAGCTATACTGTCAAGTTCAAATTTTTCTTGTTGTTTTTCGAGCTTTACTACTTCACAAAATGCATCTTTGATATCTACTTTTTTATACGTGTTATGGTCTCTATCAAAAATGTTTGCTACTGACTGCATCTCTTCATAGAGTGAAGCAACTGCTGGGTACTCATAAAGAAGAGCCTCACCTAAAAATTCTACTAGACTACTCTTCTCTTTAGATATTTCTTTTTGCACTTCTACACTACATAATGCTTGAGTGATTTGTTCAGCATCTACTTCAAACCCTATCTTCTTTGTTAATTCTTCAATTGATTCTATATTGTTTTTTTTCAATTGATTAGAATTTACAAGAAAAGATTTATCTTGATTTTTATAAAAAAAGTTTAAAAGTGTAGTATTGTATTCCATCCATCCATTAAGCAGTTTATCAAGCTTTTTAGGAGAAATTTTTTCTTTTAAGTTTATAAAATTCATTAGCATGCTTTTAGGATTATTATAAACCAAGACAAAACCCAACTGTTCATCTAATGATTTCCAATAGTCTAAAAGATTAACAGCATTTGAGTCCTCAAAAAACCAAAAATCTTTATCAATATTACCTAAAAAAAGATCCAATGCCAACGTATCCCAAACTTTTGCTATTTTTAGTTGTTGAGAGATAGGCTTATTTTTCTTTTTTGATTTCAGTATTGTTTTATTTATCTCGATGATCTCTAATCGTTCATTTTTGGATATGCTTGCACGTTCTATACCCATTTTTTCAATTAAAGCAGATACTTGTTCGAGCTTTGAATACTTATGTCCAACGACAAATAACTTATCTGTATATACTTTCTCAAACAAATCTAAATCCACTATGAATCCTCTCATTATTAAAATTTTAGAAATTATACATCATTACTATTAACAAAAACTTTTAAGTTTATATTTATTAAGCTATTTACGCTAAAATAGCACTATGATTAAAAGAACTCCTTTTACAATTTTCAAGTCTGTTATCACTGCCCTTTTTTTGAGAGAGATACAAACACGCTTTGGTACAAAAAAGTTAGGCTATTTTTGGGCTATTTTTGATGCCATGTTTATGGTACTCATTTTTGCAGGACTCAAAAGTGCCATTTCTAAAAATTCTATGCCTGGTGTTGATTATCCCGTATTTTTAGCTACAAGTTTTTTGGCATTTTTTCTTTGGAGAAATATTGTAAGTAAATCTATGGGGGCTTTTAGCTCAAACGCAGCACTCTTTGCTTACAAACAAGTCAAACCCATAGACACACTCATAACCCGTTTCATTATAGAAGTGCTTGTAAGTAGTCTTGCTACTTTAGTTTTTATTTTTATTGGCTTATACATTGGATTAGATTTGAGTGTAGAAAATTTTAGTATGGTTATGTTAGCTGTTGCGTGGATTTCTCTGTTTGGTTTTTCCATAGGACTTTTTAGTTCTGTTATGAGTGAATTTTACGAAAACTATGCAAAAATCATCAATGTTGTCATGACTCCGCTTATGTATATTTCAGCGATCATGTACACGGTAGATTCTTTACCACCTGTCTTGCGTGAGATTATTTGGTACAATCCTCTCACACATTTTATGGAAATGATCCATGGAAACTATTTTAGAGTTTTAAGCACCCAATATGTCAGCTACACTTACATGTTCTTTTGGACATTCATCCCACTTTTTTTAGGTCTCTACTTTTACACAAGAGCAGAAAAAAAGATTATAGCTTCGAGGTAATACAATGAGATTAAATGCAAATTACATTGAGACAATTAAGCAAAATTTTGAAACCATTTTTAAAAATGGTGAGATTTATCTTTTTGGAAGTAGAGTAGATGATTCCAAAAAAGGTGGCGATATAGATTTGTATCTTGTTCTTGAAGATCATAGTAATCTTTTTCAAAAAAAGATAAAATTTCTTTCAAGTATAAAAAAGCAACTAGGCGAGCAAAAAATAGATATTATTTTCAATCAAGACAAAACAAGACTTATAGAAAAGGAGGCACGAAAGTGGGGAATAAAACTCTAATATACAAACAGAAGGTTTTAGACAATTTAAATGAAGCATATAAACATTTACAAAGATTAGATGATGCTTATAAACAGCTTGAGAAGATCAATCTCTTTCCATTAGATGAAAAAAAATTTAGCAAAATTATACATGATGTAGAATATTTAGCATACAGTGACCAAATAATTTACAGATTTTCAAAACTACAAGATTGTATGGGTGCAAAACTTTTTAAGTCTATTTTACTTTATCAAGGTGAAAATACAGATAAACCATTTTTAGACATACTCAATCAGCTTGAAAAATGGGGCATAATTGATGTAGATGAATGGTTTGAGTTTAGAGACATAAGAAACGAGATTGCTCATGACTATGAGGACAATAGTAATATTACTGTTGATATGATAAATACACTTTACCAACGTAAACACAGACTCAAACAAATTTTAGATACTATTCAAGAAATGCTAAAATAAAATGATAGAACTCCTAAATGTAAATAAGTACTACAAAACATCTCAGGGAAAGCACTATGTTCTTAAAGATGTCTCACAAGTCATTCCGTCAAATAAAAATGTTGGCATACTTGGGAGAAATGGTGCAGGAAAATCAACACTGCTTCGAATGCTCGGTGGCATAGATTTTCCAAACTCTGGCATTATCCACTCAAAAGAGAGTTTTTCGTGGCCTATGGGTTTAGCAGGTGGTTTTCAAGGCTCAATGACAGGAAGACAAAATGTCAAGTTTGTTTGCCGTATTTATGGTAAAAGTGACCATGAAATCAATGAAGCCATAGAGTATGTTAAGGAGTTTTCAGAACTTGGAGACTACTTTGACATGCCCATCAAAATCTACTCTTCAGGAATGAAATCACGTTTAAGTTTCGGGCTGAGTCTCTTTTTTGATTTTGATTACCTCATCATAGATGAAACGCTCTCTGTTGGAGACAAAAACTTTCAAGAAAAGTCAAAAACAGCTTTACGAAAAAAGATAGAAAACTGTAACGTTTTACTCGTCAGTCACTCTATGCCGGTTCTCAAAGAGCTCTGTGATGTTGGTATTGTAGTAAATGATGGTAAAATGCAGTACTTTGAAGATATAAATGATGCCATTAAAATGTATGACAATATAAATAAACAAAAGAGAAACACTATATGATACAAAAAGCTTTTATAAAAAAGAAATTACTAACTTACTGGTACCGTAAAATAAAACCAAACGCAACATATAAAGATTTACGACAAGACAAAGTTTACTACAGCCTACTCAATAAAAAATACTTTACATTCAAAGTGCGTGCGTTTTTTACTTTTTTATTTGTTGTAGCCACTCTCTACTTTCTCGTCATAAAATCAGAGCTCTATGAGTCAAAAACGGCCATTGTCATTCGGAATCTTACAACCCCTCAACCTGCAAGTAGCATAGGGCTGAGTCTTTTGGGTATGGGTTCAAACTCCCAGCTCCAAGATTCTATGATACTTCAAGAGTATGTCAAATCTCTCGACATGCTACTCATTTTAGATAAAAAATTTCATCTCATAGACCATTACAAAAGTGATGCCATAGACTTTGTAGAACGTCTGCCAAAAGATGCAACCATGGAAGAGTCGCTTGCCTTTTATAACAAGAGAATATTTGTCGACTATGATGATGCTTCAAGCATTATCCACATTGCGTTTACAAACACAGACCCGAAAGAAGCACAAAAAGTACTTGAGTTTATTTTGCAAAAAGTAACAAGTAAAATAAATGAACTCAACAAAATAAAAGCCGAAAAACAACTCAGTTTTATAATCAACGAATACAAAAAGAAGAAAAAACAGATGGAGGAATCCACTGCAAAACTCGAAGCTTTCCAAAACAAGTACAAGCTTTTAGATCCAACGGTAGATGCAACCGCATCAAATACCATTATAGCAGGGCTTGAAGACAAACTTACACAAAAGAAAATAGAGTATAAAACAAAATCCTCTTATCTTAATGCAAACAACTACGAACTCAGTGCCCTCAAAACAGAGATACAAGAACTCATAAACTCCATAGCACGAAAAAAAGGTGCCCTTATAGGCACAGGAAATATGAAACTCAACAAAATTCTTTTCAAGTATGAAAAACTTAAAATGCAGCTTGATTTTGATGTGGAAGTGTACAAGCAATCTCTCATCCAACTTGAAAACATTAAAATAGAAATCATGCAACAGGCAAAAATGCTTAGTATCATCAGCAAACCACACCTCCCAGATGGCTATACTTACCCTGACAAACCTAAGGCATTTATTACCATTATCATTGTAATATTGCTCTCTTACGGTATATTTTCCATGTTACTAGCAATCATAAAAGATCATAAGGAATAAAAATGATACAACAGTTTTCACTTCTTTTACTATTTACAACCTCACTACTCTTTGGAGTTGATTTATCCAACATCGACAACATTCCCGCTCCAGAGCAAAATCAAACTATGAACCAACCAAAAGTAAAAGTTTTTGGTTACAACCTTTTTAATGGCAGTTTTTCACACAACACACAACACAGATATAATCCAGAGTATCTCATCAGCATTGGTGATACCATCAACATCAAAATGTGGGGTGCGTTTGAGTATGTCACAAAAGTGACTGTTGATTCTCAAGGTAATATTTTTATTCCAAAAGTTGGAACCATTAATGTGCTTGGAGTAAGAAATGACCATCTCAGCAGAGTTGTTCAAAGAAATGTAAAAAAAGTTTTTAAAAAAAGCGTCTATGTCTATGCTGATTTGGCATCATACCAACCTGTAAGCATATTTGTAACAGGTGCTGTTAATAAACCTGGCCTCTATGAGGGACTTTCATCTGACTCTATCATCCAATTTATTGACAAGGCAAGAGGCATAAACGCAATGAGTGGAAGTTACAGACACATTAAGGTACTTAGACAAAACAAAGTGATTTATGAAGTTGATTTGTATGACTTTCTCATCAATGGCTCTTTAAAACTCTTCCAATTTCACATGGGAGATGTGATTGTCGTTGAGAGTGTGAAAAACTACATAGAAGTCACAGGGGATGTAAAGCGTCCTTACAGATTTGAACTACTTGGTAATTCTATAAAACTAAAAGAGATACTCAACGCCGTATTACCTAATCCAACATTAACAAACTTTACAGTGACAAGATACAATGAAAACAATGAAAAAAGCATTGCAATGTACTCCATAAAAGACAATTTAAATATGTTTATTTACAGTGGTGAGAGTCTTAATTTTATACCTGATCACAATGCAAATACCATCTCCATTGAAATTAGTGGAGAACATGCAAATGTACACAATCTTGTTGTCAAAAAGGGAACAACACTTAAAGAAGTTTTTGATAAAATCAAATTTACTAATATGTCTGACCCTACTGCGTTTCAACTCTACAGAAAAAGTATAGCAAAAAGACAAAAAAGCCTTTTACTCTCACAGCTTAATGACTTAGAAGCAAAAACGCTTACAACAGGATCACAAACTGCTGAAGAGGCAACTATTCGCATACAAGAAGCAAAACTTGTCACAAACTTCATTAACCGTGCAAAAAAAGTACAACCAAAAGGACAAGTAATAATCAACAAAGATACAAATCTCTCAAAAGTCTATCTTGAAGATGGAGATACTATCTTTATTCCTAAGAAAAGTCGTATGGTTATCGTACAAGGAGAAGTTATGCTACCAAGTGCACAAACCTATGTTCCTGGTATGAGTTTTGAATCATACATAAAAGCTTGCGGTGGCTATACATTCCGTGCAGAAAAAGACAAAGTTCTCATCATACAAAAGAATGGTAAAGTCACCACATACGATGATGATTCTCTCTTTAGTAAAGAGTACAAAATACACCCTGGTGATTCTATTTTAGTTATGGGAAAAGTAGATTCAAAATATTTACAAATAACAAAAGACATTA
>CAYRVR010000095.1:0-1192 GCA_964427835.1 uncultured Sulfurimonas sp.
CAGCGACCAAGTGATTAACAGTCACCTACTCTACCGCTGAGCTAATCCGGAATGTGTAGCGAAATTTTATCTAAAAACTATTAAATAAATATAAAATTTCGCATATTTACAAATATATTTTCTAATTTGGTTTATGTTCAAATTCTGGAACTATCTCTTTTAATTTTTTTAACTTATCATTACTATTTACGAGTTCTTCTATATCTTTATTTAACTGCTCTCTATCATAGAGAGTTGGTCGTGCAACAGTAATTGATTTATACTGCGTTTGGGCATCACTCTCATCAATGAGTAACTCTTCATAGAGTTTCTCTCCTGGTCGTAAACCTGTAAATTCAATTGTAATGTCATCTCTTCCACTCAGTTCTATCATTTTTTTCGCTAAGTCAACAATTTTTATAGGTTCACCCATATCCAAAATAAAGATCTCGCCACCACTTCCTATAGCTCCGGCTTGTAAAACAAGCTCACATGCTTCTGGAATAAGCATAAAGTATCTTGTAATTTCAGGATGTGTTACAGTAATGTTTTCACCCTTTTCAATCTGTGCTTTAAATTTTGGAATAACACTTCCGCTTGAGCCAAGAACATTTCCAAAACGCACTGCCACAATATCAGTACCCTTTCCATTGGAGTTTTGTGCGTAAAGTTCACAAATACGCTTAGTCGTTCCCATAACATTTGTTGGACGTACAGCTTTATCGGTAGATATCATAACAAATTTCTCTACATAGTATTTTATAGCCGTATCTATAACATTTTTTGTCCCTACTATATTATTTAAAATTGCTTCGGTTATGTTTGCTTCAACTAATGGCACATGCTTATAAGCTGCTGCGTGAATCACTATTTCAGGTCTGTGTTTTGCAAATGTTTTATCTATAAGTTCTAAATCTCGTATGTTTTCCATCACTGCAACTGTTGGTATATCTTTTATCTCTTGCTCTATAGAGTAAAGATTAAACTCACTATGATCGAGTAAAATCAACTTCTTAGCTCCATATTTTTCACACTGCCTACAAATTTCACTTCCAATACTTCCACCAGCACCAGTTACTAAAATAACTTTATCTTGTATAAAAGTTTCAATTGTGCTTTTATCTAAATCCTGTGGATGTCTAGCAAGCAAATCTTCTACTGATATATCTACCAAAATATCTTTTTCATAGTCACTAATAGGATTGAAAACTTT
>CAYRVR010000095.1:1292-6423 GCA_964427835.1 uncultured Sulfurimonas sp.
CCAAATGTAATAGTATCAATGTAATTATAGTAAAGTTTTATTTTCACGGGAAGTACAATTTCAAGATATGCTTTTTCTTTGTCTGCATACTGATTCATTATTTCCTCTTCATCACGAAACTCTATTGCTGCATTATCTGTAATACCTGGCCGTACACGCAAAATTTTTCTATATGCGTCTTTTTGTTTCTCTACAAACTTCATCACTTCAGGACGAGGACCGACAAGAGACATATCGCCTTTGAGGACATTAAGGAGTTGTGGTAGTTCATCTATTTTTGTTTTACGGATAAAACGTCCCACCTCTGTAATACGTGCATCATCTCCACTTGTAACACTTGGTCCTATTTTATCAGCACCCTCAACCATAGAACGGAATTTATAAATATCAAACTCTTTGAAATCTTTTCCTACTCTTTTTTGTGTATAAAAAAGCGGACCTTGTGAACTCATTTTAATCCATACCCCTATAAGAAGTAAAAGAGGAGAGAGGAGAATCAGCCCAATAAAACTTGCAATAATATCAAAGAGACGTTTTGTGTATTTTTTATACATTATCTTACTATTTCATTCACTTTATTTATGACATATTCTATCTCATCATCACTCATATCAGGGTATATAGGCAAAGAGAGTGATCGCTCAAATACACTGTTTGCCACTGGATAATCCTCATTTTTATACGCATAACGTTCTTTATAATAAGGGTGTTTATGGATTGGAATAAAATGGACACTACAACCAACTCCAGCTTCTTTTAATGCTTCTATTACACTGTCTCTGTTTGCAATTTTAATTACGTAAAGATGCCATGAGGTCTCTCTGTCATCTTTTATAAATGGTAAAGTAATCGCACTGTTGTTACCAAACGCAGCAGTATACTTTTGTGCAATACGATTACGTTTTTCACGGAGCATATCCTGCTTTTGTAGCTGTATCATACCAATAGATGCATTAATATCGGTCGTATTGTACTTGCAACCATTATCTACTATTTCATAATACCATGCACCTTTTGTTGTGTATCTGTCCCATGCATCACGGCTGATTCCATGCAAACGGTTAATACGCATATTTTTGGCATAGGCTGCGTTTGAAGTCGTTGCCATACCACCTTCACCCGTTGAGAGCGTTTTTGTCGCATAGAAGCTAAAACAGGTCACATCTGTTTCAGCCAAAGCACCTATCTTTACTCCCTTATAACTGCTCGGTATAGCATGTGCAGCATCTTCTATCACTTTTAGGTCATATTTTTTTGCTATTGCATAAATCTCATCCATATCACAAGGCTGTCCTGCAAAATGTACGGGAATAATTGCCTTTGTTTTTGGTGTAATGAGTGCTTCAATTTTATTGACATCAATATTGTGCGTCTTCTCTTCAATATCACATAAAACAGGTACCCCATCAAAGTATGTCACAACTTCAGCAGTTGCAACAAAGGTATTTGTAGGTACAATAACTTCATCACCCCGCTGTAATCCAACTGCTTTTAAAGCAAGATGTAAAGCTGCTGTAGCACTATTGACACTCACTGCTTCGCTCACATCAATGAAAGCTTTAAATTGTTTTTCAAATTCTACAGTTTTAGGCCCCATTGTAAGCCAGCCTGAACGCATTGCCTCAGTAGCTGCGTTTATCTCTTCTTGAGTTGTATGTGTTTTATGAAACGGTATCTGCATTTCTATCTCTTTAATTTATATATTTTTACTAGTGGATTTAAAATAACAGGCTCAAAAAGGTCACTGTCATAATTTTCAAATACAAATAGCTGTATAAAAAGTGAATTATACATTTTATTATCTACAATTAAAATTGTATTATAGTTTTTCATATAGATAAAATTAAGAGGGCCATTGTAGTCAACAATTTGGTCCTGTTTGTGTAACTTCCCATTTTTATCATAGGCAACTACTACCATATGTCTTATTTTTACTTTGTGTGTCCCAAGTTGGATTTCACCACTGTTATTAAGAAAACTGACTCCATTTCCTAAAAGAAGTCTATTGCCAACCTGTTTAAAATTATGCGATACAAAAAAGAAAGGGTTTGCACCTTTTTCTCCTGTATTCAAATCCAGATTAGAAAAAACAGCAACTGTCGGAAAAATATTTAACATCCTATTTGGAAGATAAAGATAGACATCACGTGTTTTTTTCGGCACTTTATAGCTGCTCAAACGCATTTCATCTAACACGTCACTAACATCTAATGCTTTCCCGTCTTTCTCAAAAATGTCATTTGCGACTGGAGTATATGCTAAATGTTTCTTCGCATATATTTCTACTGCTGTTCGTGCTAAATTTGCAGCTTGCATTTGCGAATCGGTTGTAAGAATTTTGGATATTATATAATTGTCAGCATGGTGCTTTCCACCATCAATGAGTGTGTTTGTATCACTATAATACCAAATAGGATACCCATAATCCCACCATGTCAAAGTATAATCTTTTGGTGACGCAATACTTTTAAGCTGATCAAGTATTTTAACCTCTTCTTGATTAAAGACAGTCGGTACTTTATAAGCAACTATGTGTTTAATATTTGGATATAACAGTGCAAGTGTTGCGACAATCAAAGCTATATATTTTGGTTTATCATTGACAATGAGTTTATCAAATATAAAATAAAAAAGATATACCGCGCCAATAGCCATTGCAGGAATAGCATAAACAGTAAAACGCAGCCCTCCTACATAAGCAAAAAAGCCGATGCCTACAAGTGGTAAAAAGAGTAAAAACTCTTTTTTTCTAAAACAAAGTAGTATATATCCTGCTACTGCTAGAATGAAAGAAAAAATTGAACCCGAAATTCGATTTGCAAAGGTTTCAAAAGGAATTTTTCCAGCTTCTCGAATAGTTTGGGCAACATCATAAAAATGAAGCACTCCATTGACCTCGCCCGTTTTTGTATACCAACTAATTTTTGAAAGTATAAGTGAATAGCCATCACCCGTAAATATAAAAATCACAATAGAAGCCAAAGCGATATACAGAGGAGTTTTATCTTTTTGTATAAAAGCCTGTTTAGTCAAAAAGAAAAATGCAATCAGCAGTGCGAGTTTGATAAGAAGCATCATTTTGATAAGAGCAATACTCATAAATACCAAAGAGAGATAGAACTGTTTTTTATCTTTAAGAAAAAATATCCCATACGCAATAAACATAACAAATATAGCCGTAATTGCTGCGTATCCCTGTGGATAAAAGACAACATAAAAAGAGGTAATAAGCGATGCTATTAAAATAGTCAATAATCTGTCATCTTTTACAAACTTCATAATATAGTATAAAATAAACACTGGAAAAACCAGTGCATACATATCGGTATCAAAATAACCAGTCATTGTACGGTTATAAAAGCTCCATGTAATCGATGCTAAAAGTGCTGCTAAAAAACCAACAAAAGTAAGCTTATACAAACGCATAATCAAAATAATAGGAATAACAATCAGGCTCGATACAAAAGCAGGCATATATAAAATGATAGTATCAAGTGAAAAAGGTAAAATTTTTGCCAAATAATAGACACTGTATACAGTTCCAGGATAGGTATCAATAGCTGTTTGTAAGAGCTGATTATCAGGATTAGAACCTGTGAGTAAATCTTTAACAGCAGTTGCAAAAAAGTAACCATCATTCGTATTTATCATCAGTTGCCCATGCCAGTAAAATGGCTCATATCCACTAAACTGATAAACCCAGATATAGCGGCACGCTACACTAAACAAATAAGCAAATATCATGTAAAAATAAACATCATATTTTTTAAAAATTTCTATCATTATATGCTCTCCATTAAATCTTCATATTTTTGTGCAAGTTTATCATAAGTAAAGTGTTCAAGTATATAGCTATGTCCATTTTTACCGAGTTCTTTTCTCTCTTGCTCTGTCATAGCAAATAATTTTTGTACACCTTCTGTAATTGCATCAGCGTTCTCTGCTTCTACGCTCACACCGCATTTTGCTGTTTTTACAATATTATTTTTTCCTGAATCAATAGCATAAACAACAGGTTTTGCGCTGTACATGTAGTCATAGAGTTTATTTGGAGAAACACCATACGCAAACAACTTTTCTCTTTTGAGTCCAATGTAACATACATCAAAAAGTGCTAACATGCTCTGCACCTCTTTTTTTGCAATTGCATCTACAAATAAAATGTTCCTTTGTTCACCATATCTTTGTTGAAGTCGCTCTTTTTCTTGTCCATTCCCAACGATTACAAAAAGTATATTTTCATTTGCTTCTAAAAGTTTTGCAGCTTCACAAAAACTCTCCAAGGCATTTGCCACACCAACAGTACCGGTATAACCGACAACAAATTTATCTTTTGGAATTTGCTTTTGCACATCAATAGCTAGCGGTTCAAGTTCTTCCAACTCTTCCAAATCTACACCGTTACTAATCCAGGTAAAATCTCTATTTACACCAACATCTTTACGCATATGTTCACCATAGTTTTGCAAATTTGAAACAATGGCATCTGATTTTGTAAGAGCAAACTTTTCAAACCATGCCATAAACTTTATAAACGGATGGCTTGGAGCAAACCCACCAAGTTCTATCAGGCTCAAAGGCCAAATGTCTTTGACTTCATAAACAAGTTTTGCAGAGTAAATTTTTGCTAAAATCCATGCAGGTAAAATAGGAAACGGAGCCATAGGAGAGACAATGATGACATCTGGTTTTTTCAAATAAAAAGGTAAAAAAGCAGTTTTAAGCATAAACAAAAACCACTTTAAAACCCTGCGTTTATCATGAGAATCTCCATAATCAAATGTTCGTAACCACAAATAATCTACACCGTCAATCTGTTCTCTTTTTGCTTTAGGAAGATTCTTAAACAGATGTGAATATGAGGAACTCACTACACTCACTCTGTTTCCAAGTTTTACTAATGCTTTTGCCAAATAGTAGTGGCGAAACTCCATCCCATGGTAAGGAGTTCCTGCATATTCATTAATTATCCAAATATTTTTAGGCTTCATAATCCAGCAATTCTTTTATAATTTTTTCACTCGCTTTTCCACCGCCATAGAGATTCAACTCTTTATGATGAAATGCTTGTGCATCTCTAAACGCAGCGATTATTTTTTCATACTCTGCCCCTACTAAAGTATTAAAACCA
>CAYRVR010000096.1:0-1307 GCA_964427835.1 uncultured Sulfurimonas sp.
AAAAAGACAAAGGTACGAAGAGATGGGAAGGATTAACAGCAAAAAGTTTTATAAAAATGCCATCAAAAAACATGGTATTTCACCTCAGGGTGTTTGCTGGATAAGTAAAGAACGCCAAGAGCTGCGTTTTGAATTGCTTTATTCCTTTTTACCAACACAACTTGCAACATATACAATTGCCGATGCGGGATGTGGTTTTGGCCACTTTTACCACTTTTTACAAACAAAAAAAGAGCTTCCCGCAAAATACACTGGTCTTGATATGCTCCCTGAGATGTGCCAACTTGCAAAGCAGGAGACAGACCAAGAGATTATTTGTGCTGATATTTTACGAGACACTCTTCCCCCACACGATTTTTATGTATGCAGTGGGGCTATGAATATACTCACCTTTGAAGAGACAAAAACGTTTATTCAAAAATGTTACGCGGCTGCAAAACAAGGCTTCATTTTCAACGTGCTCTACGGAGATAAGCAGAGTAATATTTATAACTATCTCAACAAAACCTCACTTGAAAAAATTGCACAGGAGTTAGGTGTTTCACAAATTCTTTATAGAGATGATTACCTAGAAAATGACATCACTATGGCCTTTTTAAAATAATGTGTGCAATCTTTGGAATAATCGGTCACTACGACCAGCATCAGGCAAAAAATGCACTAGCAAAACTCACCCATCGAGGACCAGACTACTGCGGCATTGAACAAAGAGAAAATCTCTTCTTTGCACACCAGCGTTTAAGTATTCAAGATACGCATGCAAGAAGTCACCAACCCCTCAAACACAAACAAATTCTCCTCTCCTTTAATGGTGAGATCTATAACTTTGAGGCACTCAAAAAAGAGCTTGATTTTCCATTTGCAACACAGAGTGACTCCGAAGTTATCATTGCAGCCTACTTACAATGGGGAGTTGATTTTGTCCATCATCTGCAAGGAATGTTTGCAATAGCCCTGCTTGATGCAGATAAGCTCTATCTCTTTCGTGATAGACTCGGTAAAAAGCCTCTCTTTTTTATGCAAAAGAAAGAGGCTTTCTACTTTGCCTCTGAAATCAAAGCACTCACGCCTTTTTTGACAAAAAAAGAGCTCAACAACGATGCACTGATGAGTTATCTCTCTTTTTTAGCACCTACTCCACCCCATACCTTTTACAAGGGTATCGACAAGCTCGCAGCAGGAGAGTTTCTCACACTCAAAAATGGTGTTGTAAAAGTACAACAATATTTTGATCTGCTCCAAACGCAGCCAAATACCATCAATACAAAAGAAGAAGCACTCTCTCAACTTGAGACTACGCTAGAAGA
>CAYRVR010000096.1:1407-5979 GCA_964427835.1 uncultured Sulfurimonas sp.
ATACCATCAATACAAAAGAAGAAGCACTCTCTCAACTTGAGACTACGCTAGAAGAGGCTATATCGCTGCGTTTAGATGCGGATGTCCCCATGGCCTCGCTCCTTTCTGGTGGCATAGACAGCGCAACGATTAACTACTATGCAAAAAAGCAAGGGCGAAATCTACAAACCTATACTCTAGGCTACAAAGAGTTTAAAAAGTATGATGAGAGACAAAACGCAGCCCAGACAGCCACATACTTAGGTCTTACAAATACAACAGTTACAATTTGCCAAGAAGATTTTATACAAGCAAGTGAAAAAGTCTTTAATAGCCTTGATGAACCGCTTAATGACCCTGCTGCCATTCCTTTGTACCTTCTCTTTGAGCAGATACAAAAAGATGGCTACAAAGTTGTTATGAGTGGAGAGGGTGCAGATGAACTCTTCTTAGGCTATAGACAGTATTTTGAGTATTTAGACATTGAAAAAGCAGCCTCGCTTGCCCACAAAAATTGGCTTAAAAAGTATTTCCATGCAAATTTTTCAATGAACAGAGAGTGGGAGTGGTATAAACGCATTTTTGATGAGACACTGCTTTTTCGTACCAGCGGAGAAAAATTTACCGATTTACAAAAAAATCTTCTGCTCAAACGCAACGTACGAGATAATGAAAGTCTCAAGTACCTCAAAACCTATAGACAAAACTTTGAGCACTCTTGCCATCAAGATGCCGCTACATGGTATAGCTACATTGACCTAAACATCTTTCAAGCAGAGCACTTTCTCACCAAACTCGACCGTGTCAGCATGGCTCATTCCATCGAATCACGCACACCTTTTTTAGATCATAAGTTAGCCCAAACTGTTTTTAGTATAGAGCCAAAATTACGCTATGAAGAGGGTATAACAAAATCACTTTTAAAACAGATAATGACAAACAAACTCCACACAACGACACTCACAAGAAAGAAAAAAGGCTTTGCAAATCCTTATATGGAGTACCTCATAGACTCTCAAAAAATCAATCTTATTCAAAAAGTAAATAATCAAACCGGAATGTTTCATAAAAAAGAAGTTGAAAAGTATATACAAATGGCAACAAAAGGGAGTTTTAAACAGCATGTTTGGGGTCTCTATGTGCTATCATACTGGATTGAAAAAAATCTTCTCTAAAGAGTAAAAAATGATACGTAAAATACAAAAATATGCTACAACAAACACGCTTGTTGTTTTAGGAATTATCTTAGGAATTGTTTTTGGCATACTCTTTCCAGAGCTTGCCCTCAAACAAAAGCTCATAGGGACAGCCTTTGTTTACTTTTTAAAAATGCTTGTTGTTCCTCTTGTCTTTGCAAGTATTTATGTTGCTATTTTAGGGCTTGGCTCTATTGAGCATCTCAAACGTATGGGGCTTAAAACCATAGGCCTCTACATCCTTACAACAGCGCTTGCCGTCCTTGCTGCCATTGTTGCTATGAATATTTTTCATATAGGGGAGCATGTTGCCAGCAATGGTTTGGAGTATGCAAAAGCTACAACAATTGCTCCTTTTTCATTTGAGAGTATGATTTTAAGCTTTATTCCTACCAACATTTTCAATGCCCTTGCCAATGGAAAAATGATGCAGATAATTATTTTTGCCATTATGTTTGGTGTAGCCTCTCTCTATTTACGACCTGCCCAGCAAGAACCTCTCAAAAACTTCTTTAACGCAGTGAGCGAAGCAATGCTTGTCATGGCCGAGTGGATTATAAGACTCACACCAATTGGGGTCTTTTCACTTATCTCTTATGTCATTGCACAACAGGGAATTGAAGTCGTACTTGGTCTGTACAAATACATATTTGTAGTCATTGGTGTCATCCTCTTTCATGGTTTAGTGACACTTCCAGCAGTGCTGCGTTTATTTACAAAAGTGAATCCCTACCGCTACCTTTTGGATATACGCGAAGCTCCAATTATGGCATTTTCAACTGCCTCTTCGGCTGCTACACTTCCTGTTTCTATGCGTATTGTTGAAGAGGTTGGCGGTGTTGATAAAAAGACAGCCTCTTTTGTCCTTCCTCTTGGTGCAACCGTTTCTATGGATGGTACGGCCGCATATTTAAGTGTTGCAGTGCTTTACATTGCAAATCTTGCGGGGGTTACACTTAGCTTTGGTGACCAACTCCTCCTTGGTATCACTGTAGTAGCTCTGAGTGTTGGTGTTGCTGCACTTCCTAGTGCTTCTCTTGTAATGATGGTTGTCATTTTAAACCAACTCGGACTTCCTGTTGAGTACATGGCACTCATTGTCGCAGTCGATAGAATTTTAGATATGTGTCGCACCTCTTTGAATGTTACCTCTGATTTGATTGTCACAAAAATAGTAGATGACTTTGAAAAACGACGATAAAAAATACCAGTATCTTCTCCTGTTTGCCATGCTTCTTTGGGGTGGAGGATGGAGTGCACTCAAAATCCTCACTTATAATCTTCCTATGGATGTCATCGTCTTTTGGCGATTTTTTCTAATGAGCCTTGCTTTTCTTCCTATTTTATACTTTTTAAAAGTTCCCTTTACGCTAAACGCAGGAGCAATGAAGTATATAGCCGGTAGCACCATTTTAAACATTGCTTTTATGGTCTCTTCATTTTTTGGTGTAAAGTATGGGCTTGCAGGAGCAGGAAGTGTCATTATTACAACATTTAGTCCAATTATGACATTTTTACTTGTTGCAATTTTATTTAAAAAAAAGCTCACAACACGACAATATACAGGACTGCTTATAGGACTCGTTGGAGGATATATACTCCTACAGCTCAACGATATAAGTCTCTTTTTTCACAGTGCAAATATCTACTTCTTACTCTGCGCACTTATCTGGGCAGGAGTAACGCTCCTCTCCCAACATTCACAAAAGCACATCCATCCTGTCTATTACAGTTTTATTATTGCCCTTATGGCTACAGTTATCAGTTTTATTTATGCCTTTCATTCTAACCTTCTTGCTGTATTTTCACAAGGAAGTAGATTTTGGATTGCCCTTATTTATCTTGCAGTTTTTGGTCAAGCTATCGCTACTACTATATTTTTTATAGCAAGTGGAAAACTTGGAAGCCAAAGAACAAGCTCCTTTATGTTTTTGGTGCCTTTTTTTGCACTTTTAAGTGCGTGGATTATTTTAGATGAGCCTATGCAACTCCATATTATCATAGGAGGATTGCTTAGTATGGGTGCTGTTCTTTTTATTAATAAACAACAAACTGACGATAAAATTAGCTGAATTAATATATTTTTAACATCAAAATCTATATAATTGCTCTACACTAAATACACTAAGGATATGAGATGAAAAAAGTATTGGTTTTAGGTGGTGGTTTTGCAGGTGTTGATGCTGCAGCACATTTACGAAAGATGAACTATGATGTTACCCTTGTGAGTGATAGAGACTTTTTTTATATCTATCCAACCTCCATCTGGGTTCCTACACATGAAAGTAGTTTTAAAGATGTCTGTGTCGATTTAAAAGAGCTCCAAGAAGCACACGGCTTTCATCTCATAGTAGAAAAAGTCAGTGAAATATCTCAAAAAGAAAACCGTGTAACACTCGCAGATGGTCAAATTCTTGATGATTATGACTACCTCATTATCGCTATGGGTGCCTCTAAAATGAAACCAAAAGGTGTAGAAAATACTCTCTCTATCTGTGGTGCACCTGAGCAAGCACTCCAAATCCGTGATGCACTTGATAAACTTGTAGAAAAAGGAAGTGGAAAAATTGCTATGGGCTTTGGAGGCAATCCAAAAGACACATCAGCCGTGCGTGGGGGCCCGGGGTTTGAGCTCCTTTTTAATGTCCATAATATGCTCAAAAAAAAGGGTATCAGAGACAATTTTGAACTTACATTCTTCGCACCAATGGCAGAGCCAGGCAAAAGAATGGGTCCACAGGCATTGAAAATGATGGATGTTATGTTTAACAAGCTCGGCATCAAACAGCATTTTGGAAAGAAAATCACCCATTTTGAAAATGATGGTATTGTTTTTGAAGACAACAGTAAGCTTGAGAGTGATTTTACCATGTTTATCCCTGCCGGTGATGGTCATGAAGTGATTAAAAATTCAGACCTCCCAACCAATGAGGCAGGTTTTATTAAAACTGATGATTTCTCTTGCGTTTTAAATGAAGATGGTTCTATGAGCAATATCTACGCAATTGGTGATGTCGCTTCCCTTGAAGGATACGACTGGAGAGCAAAACAAGGACATGTTGCAGAGGTAATGGCAAAAAACACAGCACATAATATAGAACAAAGAGACAATGGT
Source organism: uncultured Sulfurimonas sp. (assembly GCA_964427835.1). Lineage (GTDB taxonomy): Bacteria > Campylobacterota > Campylobacteria > Campylobacterales > Sulfurimonadaceae > Sulfurimonas. The sequence goes on from CAYRVR010000096.1 coordinate 5,698, forward strand.
GGTAGTGATTTTAAAGGCTATAATGAACACCTTAATATTTTATGTGTAATGGATAGTGGAGATGGAGCTGCGTTTGTTTATAGAGATGAAAAACGTGCCTTTATGATTCCTATGCCAATCATCGGCCACTGGCTCAAAAAAGGATGGGGATTTTACTGTAGAAACTCCAAACTTGGGAAGATTCCACGCATTCCGAGGATGTAAAATCCCCCTTGAAGCTTAGAGATTTTTCTCTTTAAGCTTGCGTTTGAGCTTCATCTTTCTCTTTGCAAGTTCACGCAT
>CAYRVR010000097.1:0-4491 GCA_964427835.1 uncultured Sulfurimonas sp.
TAAGATTATTGAAGCTTTACCAAATGCAACTTTTCGTGTTGAGTTAGAAAATGGTCATATTATACTTTGTCATATTGCAGGAAAAATGAGAATGCATTACATTAAAATTCTTCCAGGTGATAAAGTAAAACTTGAACTTACACCTTACTCTTTAGATAAAGGTCGTATCACTTACCGATATAAATAAAAGAGAGTTTAGTCTCTCTTTTAAAAATTTCCCCCATTACGGAATTCTGATATTTCTGTTTCAACCATTTCATCAATCATTATTTTAAAAAGTTCAGAAATCATATTTGGGTTAATATTAAGAGCAATAGCTTTTGTTCGTACACGCTGCATTATATCTTCAATTCTATCATGAGCTTTTACTTCATCAACTGAGTTTTTAAAACCGGCAGCTTGACGTATAAGATGGCTGCGTTTAGAAATGAGTTCTACGAGAGCCTCATCTATTTTATCTATCTCACCACGTACCTCTTCAAGTGAGCTACATTCTTTTACATCTGACATATAATTCTCCTTTTTTAGAATAATCTAGCTTTGTTAACACTATTGTAACAATTAAACTATATAATCTTTCTTACGATTCTTCATCTATATCCTTGAAAGTGATTCCTTCAAGGTTAGATACAACATACTTGTTACTACCTTTGAATATTTCTATTGACCCAGGCGAGATAAGCTACTCCAACGATGAGTATGCTAAACATTACTATCCAAATGTAAATGTCACCACCACTTGCAGCTTGATTGATTTTTTCTTCATTCATTTTTTCTACCTATGTTGGTTTTATTATTTTTTTGAGTGCTTTTGGCAAATGTGCAAAAGGGAGAGTAAATTCATCTATAAGTATGTCATTTTCTAAACGCAAGGTTTGTAGTGTCATATTATTTGGATCAAAAGAGAGTAGTTGATAATGTATACCACCCTCTGTAAAGTGTAAATTTTTATTTGTAAGGTCAATACGCTTTTTCTTTGCCATGATTAATCGTTTAAATAGATACCAGTATCTTTAATAGTTATTGTTCCTGAATCACTTAGTGTTGTTAAAGAGCGTTTAAACTCTTTTTTACTAAGACCAAATGCCTGTTTGATTAATGTAGCATCACTTTTGTAGTTATAGGGCATGATTCCTTTGTTCTCTTTGAGAATGGAGAGGACTTTTTGACTAGAATTATTTGATTGTTTCGAACCTGGTTTACGCAATGTGAGGTCAATATTACCATCTTTACGTACTGTTTTGACATAAGCAGTTTTTTTATCCCCTAGTTGTACATTTTCAAATATTTCATTATGATAAATAAGACCCTCATATTTGTTATTAACAATACACTTGTAACCAAGTGGTGTTTTAGCAATAACTAAAATTTCGGCTTCTTTATTTGGTGTTAATCCCTTTGGTCTTCTGTCAAAAAAATCACCAAGTTTTTCTGTACCAACAAGACGGTGTGTTCTCTCGTCATATATTATTTTAATAAATCTTTTTTCTCCAATTTGAAAGGGAGTTTTTTGAAACATTTTAGGGACAAGGAGATCTTTTGGCAGTCCCCAGTCCATAAAAGCACCAAAAGGGGCTACATCTACTACTTCTAAGAGAGCAAAGTTATCTAGCATAGCTATTGGCTTCTTTGTGGTTGCTACAAGTCTATCTTCTGAATCTGTATATAAAAAAACATCTACAAGTGAGTTCTCGTGCATATCATCAGTGACATATTGTCCAGGTAAAAGGACATCATTCCCATCTTCTGCCATTAGGTAAAGGCCTGGTGTTGTGTTCCTATCGACGCGTAAAGTATTTATTTTCCCTAGTTCTAAGTAAGGGCTTATCTCTTTTTTCATTGGTCATTCCGTTATTTAATTTAAGAGTATTATAGCATTAACTTAGATGAAAATCTCCATTTGTCTTTACATTAATGAATAAGATGACTACAAGTTATACATGATAATATTGCACAAAAACTTATAAGGAATGAATATGTTTAAAATAGTAGTAGATAAAGAGTGTGGTTGTTTTAAAAGAAGTGATCTTCAAAACAATGTAGAAGTTGCTTCAAAAGATGAAGCGTTAATGAAATCATTAGAAATGGTAAATCATATGAATGGTGAATTTTGTGGAAAACACAAATTTAAAGTTGAAGAAGTTGATAATACTTTTTTAATCAAAATGCAATAAAAGTAAAATAGATAGGTAGTATCGTGTACTACCCATCTTAGAATAAATAATCTTGTCCTATTTTTTTACAATATGCACTTAGCATAGCCCGTTCAAAATCATTGTTAGTGGCATACTGGTATCCAAAGGTTTTTGCCCACATAGCGTGTTCCTCCATACAGAGATAAAAAAAGACTTTATCTTCTCCTTTTTGCCAAGGTGCAAAGCTTTCATAAGCATGTTTAAACATTTCAACTTTGGTAGTATCAGGATAAGAAGTTTTCCCGCTTGCATCCTCATGTGGAATTTGTGTGATTTTTGTACGGAACTCACGTCCTCGTAATTGTTTAATGACTGGTTTAATGAAAGTAAGTGTTCCAAAACTTACAAGTGCAACTTCTTTGGCTTGGAATTTTTCTAGTAGGGTATTATAAATTGTTTTATATTCATCTAGGTAGCCGACATATTCAACAATTGGATGGAAATGAAACCCAACTTTTACACCTTTGTCAGCGAGAGCACGGGCTGCGTTTATACGTTTTTCAAGAGAAGCAGTGAGGTGTTCTTCGTTTTCTATGATAGTTGGAGTGTTGAGACTCCATGTACAGAGAATATTTTGTGGTACATCATTTTCAAGGAGATATTTGATATTATCCGATTTTGTTTTAAATTCTAAAATAACATTAGGATTTTTACGTGCAAAAGCAAAAAGGGCATCAAGGACACCTTCGCGATTTCCAAACATAAGTGAATCACTCGCCTGTCCAGTGCCAATATGGTATGTTTTATTTGGATCAAGGTTTAGATTGAGAAGTTTTTCTTGAAAACTACTGTCGAAGGTAATGGTATTTTGATTATAAAAGCTTTGAATTGAGCAGTATGAACAGTCAAAACCACAACTCTCAACGGCATCAAGTGTCATTAGATTACAGCAACGTGTTTTTTCGCTGGCTACAGGACATAGTCCAAGTCCAAATCCCTCTTTTGGAGCTACTTTAAAGGTAAATTTTTGTTCTTTTGGAATATTTTTGAGTTGGAAGTTTTCGTAAGAATTTGGTCTATTTCGTATGGTTTCGTAGGCTGTAACTAAACGGGAAAAAACTACCTTACGTTGGGTATGCTCTGGAAAAATTACAGTTATTCTCTTTTCATCCCACATCCCTAAATCACGGGCAATATTGATAATCTGTTTTATCTCTTGATGAGAAAATTTGTAGTGAAAAGCTTGCTCACGAATGAAGTTCTGCTCATTTTGGGGAAGCTTTTCAAAGAAAGTGTTTGTAATTGCGTTGTTAAATTTATTTGCATATGAATTCATATGCAAATTTTAGCAAAATAAATTAATTATTGGATAGGAATTACTTTAGCTTTTGGTTTTTTAATCTCTTTCTTTGGTATAGAGATCGTTAGAATACCATTTTTATAATTTGTCTGCAGTTTATCTTGCTCGATTGTCTCTGGGAGCTGTACTATGCGTTTGAAAGAACCAAAAAAGATTTCTCTTTTAACACTTTTACCCGATGTTTCATTTTTTTCTTCTTTTTTTTGGCCTTCAAGTGTAAGAATATTATTTTCATCAATGGTTAATTTAATATTCTTTTTTGGTACACCCGCTAAATCAAATTTCAGGGTAATTTTTTGAGGACTCTCTTGGAGATCCATACGTGGATAGTTGAGATTGTTAAGTTTTGCATTGTTAAAATGTTCTTGCATAATAGAATTAAAATACTGGTTCATTTTTGCAAATTCATCTGCAGGGTTGGGTGTTAAAATATCTTCTGCACTTACTGCAGTAGTAAGTAGTGAAGCTAGCAACAAGGTATTTAAATATTTTTTCATGATAAACTCCTTAATGTGTTTGAAAAAATTTTATACCTTTTTTGACAATAAAGAGTAAATAATATCACATCTATCGTGGAAGAATATGTGATGATTTATCAAGAAGGTTTTCTAAGTTTTTTATACGTATATTGCGTCTTGAAGTCTCTATAAGATTATCTTCTTTGAGTTTTTTGAGAGATCGCTCAACCACATGGCGCACCGTTCCAAGGAGCTTTGCTATTTCTGAATTAGACATATTATGTAAAAGATTATATTTAAAGCGTTTTTTTGGATTAAGATTGTCTATGAGTAAATTAATTAGTCTCTCTTTTGTATCATACAGTGTTAAATCAGTTGCAAGTTCTTCTGTATGACGCATTTGTGCTGCTATATAAGGGAAAAACTTTTTGTTAAAGGTAGGGTCATTTTCAAGCCAATAGCGAACTTTTTCAATAGGCAGCTGTAAAACCTGTAAATCTTCAATAACTTCGTATGCTATCTCATGTGGTTTTGCATC
>CAYRVR010000097.1:4591-5976 GCA_964427835.1 uncultured Sulfurimonas sp.
AGGAAAAACAATGTGGGATGCGGAGAAACTCTTTTTAAATGTTTTGGTTTTTATTTCTGCCGGATTATATTGGTTTTCAAGTGGACATGTTGTACCTGCTTTGTTAGGTTTTTTAATTGTTATATTGTATTTTTTTGATGATACATTCGATATGTTGTCGCTCTTATTAGCGATTATACTATTTTTTATAATGATATATTTTTTTATAGTAGATTTTTACATTCATGATATGAAAGAGGATTTTGCAAAATTAAGTTTTAGTGTACTCTATATAGGTGTTATATATTTAAAATCCAAGAGTATTTTTTATAAATTATAATATTTCATTTTGACATATTTTTTTCTATGTTTTTATTTTTATTTTATGATTACAGTAAAAAAGGTCAATTATGATTTTAGGAAAGTGTCCCTATTGTGAAGATGGATCTATAGAAGTGCGAGACAAAGAAGTTCGTGGGAAAAAGGTAAAATTGTATGCCTGTACAAATGCACATTGGATGAGTGAAGATGGTGAAATGTATGAATTGACAGCAGATGCAAGCTGTGATTTTAAAATTTGGCAAAATGCACTGGCTCGTTATGGCAAATGGCTTAGTTATAAAGAAATTCGAGAACTTTTAAGTGAAGGTGAATTAGAGGTAGAATTTGTAAGTAAAAAATATGGTAAAAAAATAAACTACACAAAAGTCGTTGTTTTGGACCCCGAATATGGGGTAAGTGTTGTTTGGGATTCATTTTAATAATACTTTTACATTTATTTGAGTATAATTCCCATCCACTTTACTGTTTTAACATCAAAAGAGTATTTCTATCTATGTAATAACTACACAGATAAAAGTATTGGTAAGCGAAGTTACAACAAGTACTATGTGCTTGCCTAAAGGCAGTAAAGATGTTACCACAGGAGACTTTCAATGAAAGTACGTGCTTCAGTAAAGAAGATGTGTGATGACTGTAAAGTTATCAAAAGAAGAGGTATTGTAAGAGTAATCTGCAAGAACCCTAAACATAAACAGAGACAAGGATAACCATGGCTCGTATTTCTGGTGTAGATTTACCTAAGAAAAAACGTATAGAATATGGTCTAACATATATCTATGGAATTGGTCTTCATACTGCGCGTCAAATATTAGACGCAACAGGTATTGATTATAACAAAAGAGTTTACGAACTTAATGAAGCTGATGTAGCTGCAATTACTGCTGAAATCCGTGAAAACCATATGGTTGAGGGTGATTTACGTAAAAAAGTAGCTATGGACATTAAAGCACTTATGGATCTTGGTTCATATCGTGGTCTTCGTCACCGTCGTGGTCTTCCATGTCGTGGTCAAAAAACTAAGACAAATGCGCGTACTCGCAAGGGTAAACGTAAAACTGTCGGCG
>CAYRVR010000098.1:0-5955 GCA_964427835.1 uncultured Sulfurimonas sp.
CTGATTCGCCAACATGGTTCTTTACACTGCGTTACTATGAATTTCGCTTAGAAGTTGCCCTTATGCACACTTTTTTGTGTTGCATTATGCTCATCTTGTTTCAATATAGCCGTTCCACTCATTATAAGGTATGTAGCCAACGCAAAGCCTAGAGCGATTAACACCGTTTTTTTTATCTTTTCAAATCTAGTCATAGTAGAATTTTAGCTAAAAATTTTCAAAATTAACACTTATGTAACACTCTTTTTATATTATTTGAAATATATAACTACTTGAAAAGTTTAAGGAAAAACAATGAACAAGACAATCGCTCTCTCACTACTTGCTATTTCAGCACTCTCAGCTGCACCTCTGGAGTTACCACCTATAGATATAGAAAGTACCACAATTACAGAAGTTGCACAAAATGCAAAAACCTCTGCGGATGTAGCAGAAGCTCTGAGTAAAAATGTTCCTGGTGTAGATATGAGCCGTCGTAGTGGCATTGCTAATGATATTCTCATCCGTGGACAAAAGCGTGATAACATCAGTGTTGCAGTTGATGGAACAAAAGTCTATGGTGCCTGTCCAAACAGAATGGATCCTCCCATCTCACATATTATTTCCAGTCAAATAGAGCGTATCCGTGTTATTAAAGGGCCTTATGATGTAACAAACTACGGGAATATGAGTGGAGGTGTCCAAATAACTACTAAAGCACCAACAAAAGAGACACAAGGTGCAATAAATCTTGGCTTTGGTAGCTTTGCGTACAAAAAATTCGGAGCTTCTGTGAGTGGTGGAGATGATAGAGTTCGTCTTCTTTTGAGTGCATCACGAGAGACAAGTGATCAATACAAAGACGGAAATGGGCATACTTTAGCCGAGCAGATTCAATTTGCAGGTGCGCTTGCAGGCAACCAATACCAAACTCAGTATAAAGATATGCAAGCCTATGAAAAAAAATCAGTTATGGCAAAAGCATTTGTGACACTTACAAAAGACCAAGAGCTGCGTTTAGGTGTTAGTGCTAACCGAAGTAACAATGTTTTATACGCAAACTCTCCGATGGATGCCATCCATGATGACTCTAACATCTACAGTATTGCCTACAACATTAAAAATATTTCAAACAAATATAAAAATATCAACCTAAAGTACTACTACTCTGATGTTGATCATCCTATGAGCACAGAGTATCGAAACGCAGCACTAAACCCTCTTAACAATAAAACAAATCACATGAAAACTTCTATGCAAGGGCTCAAACTCAAAAATAGTTTTGATGTAGCAAGCTACAAACTTTTAGTAGGATTAGATGCAAGTCAAAGGGGTTGGAAGGGGCAATACGTAAACAACGTAAGCGATGCATTTTTAGGATACAGCATCAACAATGCAGTAACTCAAAACAGAGCACTCTTTGCAACACTAGAAAAAAAGTACAATCAACTCAAAGTAAAAGTAGGTACGCGCTATGACTACTCTACAATTTCAGATGATACAGCTACTCATGTTTCAAATACCTACACGGCACTCAATGCAAACATTTTTACAAGCTATGCACTCAATGAAGAAAACAAAATTTTTGCAGGTCTTGGACAAGCTTCACGTATTCCTGATGCAAGAGAACTCTACTTTATGAAAGGTGGCAATACAATAGGAACGCCTAATCTTGATCAAACAACCAATCAAGAAGTAGATCTTGGATATGAAACTGACAATGACTATTTTACACTCAAACTTAGAACATTTTACTCTGCACTTACAAACTATATTTACATAAACGCAACAAAAAATGCACATGTTTTTGAAAACATTGATGCAACACTTTATGGTGCAGAAGTAAGTGGCTCTTACTATATCAATGACAATACAACCCTCGATATGATGGCTGCTTATAAACGTGGTACAAAAAACAAACCTCTCACAGGAGAGACAAATAAAAATCTTGCAGATATCGCTCCACTTCGTGGGACTCTTGCTCTAAATTACGAATATGCACCCCATTCACTCGCAACCATTGCAGTCGAGGCAAGTGATGCTTGGAGTAGATATGATTCCGATAACGGGGAGCAAGCTATTGCCGGTTGGTCTGTGCTGAATATGAAAATAAAACATGCCATCAACAAAAAATTCACACTTACCCTTGGAGCAAATAACCTCTTTGATGTTACCTATGCAAAAAGTAATACCTATACAGACCTCACACTCCTTACAGCAGGTGGTGGAAATAAAATTCTTCTTAATGAACCAGGGAGATATATTTACACAAATTTAGACTTTACATTTTAGTCTTTTCTCTCTTTTGAGAGGAGGCACTAACACTTCACTAACACACAAATCCTACAATACACTTATCAAAACAAATCAAGGACAAACAATGAAGACTTTATCTATACTTTTATCAACTGCTGTAGCAGGAATTTTACTCAGCGGTTGTGGCTCTAGTAGCACAACAGACACAACAGCACTTGTAACTTCTGGACAACTCGTTGATAGTTATGTTGCCAATGCCGATTACACTTGTGCTGATGGAAGCACAGGCGTTACAGATACGAATGGCTCTTTTACTTGTAAAACTTTACCAGTTAGCTTTAGACTTGGAGGCTTAAAACTTGGTGAAATCGCTCAAGTTCCAGATGACAGACAAGTATTTCCTCAAGATTTAGCCGGTGTTAATAGAGCCGATGTAAACAACAGCACAGTTCTTGCAATGGCACGTTTTTTACAATCCTGTGATGATGACAATGACACAAAAAATGGGATAAAAATACGCGAACAAGTAAGAGCTGCGTTTGAAGATGCAAATGTAACATTTAATGCTGATGACTTGGATGCTTATGCTGAGAATGCAAACATTACACTCAAAGATGCTAATGACTCACTAGAACATTTAAGCCAAACGACTGCGTTTGTAGAGAGTGTAGATAGTGTTGAAAGACTTCCCGAAAATGTAAGAGAAGCGCTCTTAACTCCAGCATCAACACTCACACAAGAGGTAAAAAACACTCTCGCATATATGGGTAATGAAGAGCGATTAGCGTATGATGTTTACAACTATCTTTACGATTTTCACGCGCAAAAAGGTGAAGATATTAAGCAACTCACAAATATCGCTACTAAAGCGGAGTACACGCATATCCAAACAGTACAACTTCTTGTAAAAAAATACATTACTTCCCCAGATGAGTTTACAAATGTAGATACAGAAGAACTTGGGTACAAAGATACAAACATCAGTAATATGCAAGCTGGCACTTATGACATTCAAGCTATTCAAGACTTATATGATTCATTAACAGCTAAGGGTGAAGAGTCAAAACAAGCTGCCTTAGAGGTAGGCTGTATGGTTGAAGTGACTGATATTAATGACTTACTTGCCGATATCCAATCTGCCAAAGATTCAAATGCGACAGATGTTACTACGGCGTTTGAGTTCTTACGAGATGGAAGCTACTCTCACTACTGGGCATTTGACAAAGGACTTAAAAACATGGGAGTAAGTGATGGTTGTTGTGTTCTTGGGAGTGAGTATTGTCACCCAGAGTATCCACAAAATGAAAATGCTGGTGGAAATGGCAAGGGAGAGAAAGACGGTCACGGACAACAAAGAGGTAAAAAATAAAATTTACACTTAATGTAATAGTTATCCATATAATAGCTTGATTTATAGTTCTAAATTGAGTTATCATATGGTATCCAAAGTAAGAGGTCGCAATAATGCAAGTTTCCGTAAAAGAAGTTTTCAATGATTTAGAGAGTAAAAGACAGCTCTGTTATCAAACACTCATGGATTTACTTCCCGAATATATTTATAGAGAAAAACGGTATCAAATCCACTTTTCTGTAACCTTAATCTATTCTCAAGACCATTTAGCAACCTGCGAAAGAGGATTGCGACCACTTTTACGAAAAACAGACAAACTTCTTTGCATTACTCCTCACCTGCTCTGTGCGACCTTTGATGCAACAAATACAAGCTCCTATGTAAAGGCAGCGGAAAATCTTCATGAAACACTAAAAAAAATTGACTATCAACACAGATACTTCATTGCAACAGTCAGCTCACAAGAGTTTGATGAAAATTATCTTGATATGTTCAACCGACTCTATGAAAGACTCCTCTACTCTATAGAACATCAACTTTGCAATATTGTGAACTTTGAAGACTACATTATATAGATAGAAGAAGATAAAGCGCCTTTTTATAACAAAAAAGCTAAAATCTTTCCATGATAAAAAGATACCCTACTAAAAAAATATTTGTCGGCAATGTAGCAGTTGGTGGTGATGCACCTATTTCAGTCCAGTCTATGACCTATTCGGACACACATAACATACCGGCTACGGTTGAGCAAATAAACCGTTTGCATTTTGCCGGTGCAGACATCGTCCGTGTAGCGGTTCCAGATATGGAAGATGCCCTTGCGCTTAAAGCGATTAAAGAGCAGACTTCACTGCCTCTTGTGGCAGATATCCACTTTAATTATAAACTTGCACTTATTGCAGCAGAATCAGTGGACTGTATCCGTTTTAATCCTGGTAATATCAGCGATAAAAGCAAAATACGCGAAATTGTCAAAGCCTGTCAGGAGCGTAATCTTCCTATTCGCATTGGTGTAAACGCAGGAAGTCTTGAAAAAGAGTTTGATGACAAATATGGACCAACCGCAGAGGCAATGGTTGCTTCTGCGGAGTATAACATTAAGTATCTTGAAGATTTAGGATTTGATGACATCAAAATTTCTCTTAAAGCAAGTGATGTGCAAAGGACGGTAGAAGCCTACAGAATGCTACGCCCAAAAAACAATTATCCTTTCCACTTAGGAGTTACAGAAGCAGGAACTATTTTTCATGCAACAGTAAAAAGTGCCATAGGACTTGGAACACTCCTGCTTGAAGGCATTGGCGACACTATGCGTATCTCTATTACCGGTGAGCTTGAAGAGGAGATAAAAGTCGGTCGTGCCATTTTAAAAGACAGTGGTGTTGCAAAAGAGGGACTTAACATCATTTCTTGCCCAACCTGCGGACGCATTGAGGCTGACTTAGTTACTGCAGTGGCTGAGATAGAAAAAAGAACAGCACACATTAAAACTCCCCTAGATGTCAGCGTAATGGGCTGTGTTGTAAACGCAATAGGCGAAGCAAAACACGCTGATGTTGCCATTGCCTATGGTAAAGGCAAAGGACTTGTCATGGTAAAAGGTGAAGTCGTTGCCAACCTTGATGAAGCTGAACTTGTTGATAGATTTGTAAGCGAAGTGGAAGATATGGCAGCGAAAGTGTAGCCTTTGAAACAACTGTTGATTATGTTTTAAAGAACAGAGATAGAAAATTTACAAAAAGAGTTAAAGTATGCAAGACAACCTATATAACCTAGCATTTGAACGCAGTGTTTTAAGCTCTATCATTTTTGAGCCAAGCCAGTTTGATGAACTGAGCGTTACTCTTCACAAAGATGATTTTTACCTCCCTGCCCATCAAGATATATTTGCAGCGATGCTCACTCTTTTACAAAAAGACCAGCCAATTGATGAGGAGTTCATCAAAAAAGAGCTTATAAAAGCAAAAAAATTTGATGAGCAGGTCTTACTTGAAATCCTCTCGGCTAACCCTATTGCAAACACAAAAGCCTATGTTGATGAGATCAAAGACAAATCACTCAAACGCCATCTTCTCACACTTACAACTGAAATCAAACGTGTAACAGTAGAAGAAGAACTCCCCTCTGCTGAAGTTGTTGACATTGTAGAGAAAAAACTCTATGAGATCACACAAGACAACCAAACAAGCGATTTTAAAGACTCTCCAAAAATGACTTTTGACACTATGGAGTATATTAAAGAGATGAAAGCACGCGGTAATTCAGTGCTTGTCGGTGTGGACACAGGCTTTAACGAGCTTAACAAAATGACGACTGGTTTTGGAAAAGGTGACTTGGTTATCATCGCAGCGAGGCCAGCGATGGGCAAA
>CAYRVR010000099.1:0-5924 GCA_964427835.1 uncultured Sulfurimonas sp.
TTTAGATGAGTTTTAAACTCATCTAAACCTGCTAGTAAAGCGTAAAACAGTTGTCAAATGAAATAGGTTTATTTGTTGTTCTGTTTTTGATTATTTCTTCAAATTTCTGCATCTTCTCTTCATCGTCAATCGCATAGGCTTGTGCTTCTAAGTTAAACTCTTTGAGATGTGTATCAAGGTAGCTTGTATCAAACTCTCCTTTTTGAAATGCTTCGTCTCTTACAATAGCTCTATGGAGTGGAATGTTTGTTTCAAATCCCTCAATGTAAAATTCATCTAATGCGCGTTTTGCTTTGCGTACACATCCTTTCCAATCAAGTGCGTAAACAATGAGTTTTCCTATCATAGAGTCATAGCAAGTTGGAAGTTCGTATCCAGAGTAGAGGGCTGTATCGAGTCGGACTCCCGGTCCTCCTGGTGTAAGGTATTTTTTTACTGTACCTGTTGTTGGAAAGAAATCTTTTTGAGGATTTTCAGAGTTTATACGGAATTCTATAGCATACCCACGTAAAAGAATTTCATCTTGTTTGAACATAAGTTTATCACCTGCTGCAATTTCGATCATACGTTGAATAATGTCTATTGCAGAGATCATTTCAGTAACAGGATGCTCTACCTGTACACGTGTATTCATCTCTATAAAGTAGAAATTATCCTCTGCATCAACCAAAAATTCGATGGTTCCGACACTTTCATATCCAAGTTTTTCCATTGCTGTGATTGCTGTTGTAAAGAGCTTTTGACGGACAGAATCGTTCAGGCTTGGTGAAGGTGCTATTTCTATGACTTTTTGGTGTCGGCGTTGGATGGAGCAGTCACGTTCTCCCAAATGGACAACATTTCCATACTTATCTGCAACAACTTGCACTTCAATATGGCGAGGATTTTCAACAAACTTTTCAATGAATAGCTCCCCACGTCCAAAATATTTCATGGACTCATTGGCTGCAGCATCAAAAAGATCACCAAACTCCTCTTCTTCTCTGACAATACGCATACCACGTCCGCCACCTCCAAACGCAGCCTTAATGATGACAGGAAAACCTATTCCTTTTGCTATAGACTCTCCCTCTTCTTTACTCTGTACCGGAGAGTTTGTTCCTTCTAAAATAGGTACATTAATGCTCTTCATAGCCTCTTTAGAGGCCATTTTATCACCAAAGAGTTCAATATGTTCCGGTTTTGGACCAACAAAAATTAAATCATTATCTATACACGCCTGTGCAAACTCCGCACTTTCAGATAAAAAACCGTATCCGGGATGGATGGCATCACAATGTGTTTTTTTTGCTTTTTCGATGATTCTGTCATATTTTAAATAGGCATCAATTGGATTGCCCACAATTGGGTAGGCTTCATCGGCTTTTACAACCCAACTTCCATGCACATCCGCTTCTGAAAAGATGACAACGCTTTTTATACCAAGCTCTTTACAAGCACGGATAATACGTAGGGCAATTTCACCACGGTTGGCGATAAGTAATTTTTTTATTTTGTTCATAGATTTTTCCTTATATGTTTATGGTATTTTATAACATATTAGTAAACTCTTTGACTCAATTACCTTCTACCCCTTCTTGCATTTTGTCGGTTGTTTGCATTGCCTCGTGGTTTATTTCTTGCACCTCGATTTCCACCCATATTAATAGGTTCTGCTTGAATGGATGGATCTGGTTTAAAACCTTTGAGCCATACTTTTGGAATATCTTTTTTTATGAGCTTTTCAATACCTGCTAAAAATTCATCTTCATCAACACAGACAAGAGAGATTGCCTCTCCTTTGTTTCCAGCTCTTCCTGTGCGTCCAATGCGGTGAACATAATCTTCACTTACATTTGGAAGTTCAAAATTTACAACGTGTGGGAGTTGGTCAATATCTATTCCACGTGCGGCAATGTCTGTTGCTACAAGGACACGAACAGCACCTTTTTTGAAATCTGCAAGTGCTTTTATTCTTGCATTTTGGCTTTTATTTCCGTGTATTGCTGCTGATGTAATGCCATCTTTTTCAAGTTGCCCACTAAGACGGTTGGCACCATGCTTTGTTCGAGTAAAGACAAGTACCTGCTGCCATTTTCCTTCATTAATGAGGTGTGTTAAAAGTTCGCGTTTACGTGTTTTATCAACATGATATACTGCTTGTTTTACAATTTCACTTGAAGCATTTGTTCGTGCTACTTCAATGAGTGTTGGTGATTTTAAAAACTGGTTGGAGAGTTTTTTAATGGCATCAGAGTAGGTTGCAGAAAAGAGTAGCGTTTGTCTCTCTTTTGGAATGATATTGACAATTTTTTTAATGTCATTGACAAATCCCATATCAAGCATTCTGTCTGCTTCATCAAGAATTAAAAATTCTATCTCTCTTAAATCTATACTTTTTTGTGAAATATGATCAAGAAGACGACCCGGTGTTGCTATGACAATATCTACACCTTTGCGTAGTTGTGCAATTTGTGGATTGATTTTGACACCACCAAAAATGACAGCTGATTTAAATGGAGTATGCTTTGCATAAAGTGCAACATTCTCAGCAACCTGTAGTGCAAGTTCCCGTGTTGGCGTTAAAATAAGTGCGCGTACTTTATGTTTTTTATCTGTTTTTTTTCTTAGTAAAAGTTCTAAAAGTGGGAGGGTAAAACCTGCTGTTTTTCCTGTTCCTGTCTGTGCACCTGCTAAAATATCTTTTTTCTGAAGAATAACAGGAATTGCTTGCGCCTGAATAGGAGTAGGGTGTTCGTAGCCTTGTTCTGTAACAGCTTTTAAAATCGGAGCTGAGAGACCGAGTGAATTAAATGTAATTGTTTTTTTAATTTGTATTTCCTCTATATATATGTTCTATAATAGCATAATTTATGCTCTATGTGGGTATAATTTTAAAAATACTTTTTACAGGAATAGAATTTGCCAGCAAATACTTTAAGCATCAAAGCTAATAATCACCGTGTGTACCAGTGTCCAACTGAGAAAAAAATAGAACTTTTACAGAGACTTATAGAAGAAAATAAAGGTGCAAATATTATTGTTGTGAGTGCTTATAATACTGCAAAAATCCAAGAGGCTTTAGAAAATACAGAGATAAAAATTTTTCAAGATAAAGAGCTGATAAAAGAGAAAGAGCTTCAATGTGACATTGTTATAGGATTTGATATGCCTATAAAAAATATTGTTTATATGGCAAGGGCATCAAAAGCAAAAGAGAAATCATTTATGCTTTTAGATGAGAGCGAACAAAAAGAGTTACATTTTATAGAGATGCTGCTTGGACGTGCCATAAAACAAGAAAGTGTCGCTGGTTTTGAGTATGCAGTGCAAGAAAAAGAAGCACCTGTTTCAAAAGGCAAAAAACTCTCCAAAGAGGAAATAAAAGAGGTAGCAAAAAAGCGTTTTGAAAAATCTACACAGGAAAGACCTAAAAAAGAGTTTGTAAAAAGTGATAAACCAAAAGATGAAAGATGGGCAAAAAAGAAAAAAGCACCAAATAAATTTTTAGGTAAAGATGAAAATGGAAAAGCCATTTTTTCGGGAAAAAGTGGAGAGAGAAATCATCGTTATGATGGAACACCGCGAGATAAATATGATGCTCCAAAAGTTACAGGGAAAAAGATAAACATCAAATCTCGTAAGCCAAAAGCAGAAGATTAATCTGCATTCATAATAATCTGCGCAACCCTTTTTGAACTTCCATGTTTTAGGTAGCTTCGGAGGGATTTTGCGTTTTGTAAAAACTCCTCTCTATTGTAGTTATGGTACGCTTTGAGAAGATTTTGTAGTGTTACGTCATCTTGTATAAATTCAGGATGCAAAGCCTTTCCCTTATATTTTTCAAACATTATATTTCCAAGCCCTAAATAGTTCAGTTTTACCAAGCGACTAGCTATAAAATAGTCAAGAGGCTTGGCAATATAGGTAAGAATAAAAGGAATGCCAATGAGAGAGGCCTCAAGTGTTGCTGTGCCACTGCAAATAAAGGCAAAATCGGCTTCATAGAGTGTTTCATGTGGTGTGTGTGATATGCTAAACGCAGTGATGTCTCCATAAAGTGCATCACGCTCTTTTTGTGAAAAATGCTGCGGAATAACAAGGACTGCGTTTAGCTTGAGCTCTTTTTGGAGTGCTTTAAACAGAGGCATAAGCTTGCTGATTTCACCTTTGCGGCTTCCCGGCATAAAAACAACTTTTTTTACTTCAGGATTGAGATTTTCTTTAAATTTTGTGATTTGATCAAGGAGTGGATGCCCTACATACTCAATGGGGGCATCTTTTGGATAGTATGCCGGCTCAAATGGTAAGATGGAGCAGAGATGATCGATTGTTTTTGCAAGAACAGGGATACGTTTTTTCTTCCATGCCCAGGCTTGAGGTAAAATGTAGTAGATTATCTCTTTATCGGGGTACTTTTTTTTGATTTTTTTAGCAAGTGGGAGATTAAAACCAGAAGAGTCCATAAGTAAAACTTTATCTGCTTCTTGGGAGAGTTCTACCATTTCATCAGCGAGTTTAAAAAAGAATCGGAGTTTTTTTAGGGCATCAACAAACCCCATAATTGCAAGACTCCGTAGATCTACAATAGGCTTTCCTAAATCTGAATTAAAAATCCCTATAAATTCTACATCATCGGGAAGCTCTTTTTTGAGTGATTTGAGATGAACATTTGCAGAGTGTTCAAGTGCAGATACAAGGATTTTCATGAGTTTTAAGCCTTAATAATTTATAATGCTAAGATTATATCAAAGGTGGACTGAAATGCTAATATCAAACGCAGTGGTTTGTGATGTCAATGGTGAAAGATGTGTCGATGTACGAGTAGAAGAGGGTGTTGTTGTAGAGATAGGCAAAAATCTGCATGACAGCGAAGTTATTGATGCTAAAGGGGCGTATCTGCTTCCATCTTTGGTGGATTTAAATGTTCGGCTCAAAGATGCAACGCTCAATGCAAAAAATATTCAAAGAGTCGCTAAAGAGGCAAAAGAGGGTGGTATTGGACATATTGTATTAAACGCAGACTCTAGGCCTGCTATTGACGATGAGGTTATTTTAGAATTTGCACAAAACGGCACAAAAGACATAGAAGATGTGAAAGTCGATTTTATGCTGAATGCTTTAAAAGAAGATATGTCTCTTGCTAATATTGCTATACTTTTGAAAAAAGGGGTTGTTGCACCTTATATGAGTACCATCGCAAAAAACAACATTGCTATAAAAGTCGCAGAATATGTGCAGATGTATGGCGTTACTCTTTTTTGTAAAGCAGAAGATAATTCACTTATAAACGCAGGTGTTATGCTTGATGGTGATGTTAGCTCACGCTTAGGACTTGCTGGGATTCCAGAGCTGAGTGAAGTGCTCCATGTCTCAAGAATGATAGAAATAGCGCGCCATTTTAAAATAAACATTCTTTTTAAATCCATCGCTTCGCCTCGCTCGGTTGAACTCATCACAAAAGCAAAAAAAGAGGGTGTTGGTGTGAGCTGTGAAGTCTCCATCCATCATCTAGTGCACTGTGACAAGGCATGTGAAGGTTTTAACACAACAGCAAAACTCAACCCTCCTCTTGCTTCTCATGACGATATGTTAGCACTTCAAGAAGCACTCAAACGCGGAGAGATAGATCTCCTTACAACGCTTCACCAACCAAACTCACCACTCAACAAAGAAGTAGCTTTTTACGATGCAGCCTATGGATGTGAAGCACTGCGTGAGGCATTGCCACTCTACTATACAAAGCTGGTAAAAACAGGCATTATGAGCATGCGTGAACTCTTAAAACTCACAGTCATCAATCCATCAAAAATGATTCAAAAAAAGAAGGGTTTTATAGAAGTTGGAAGCAAAGCAGATTTTGTACTTTTTGATACAAAAAGTGAACAAGTTATAAAAAATGCGCACTCTTTGTATGATGGGGAGCAATTAACAGGAGAAGTTAA
>CAYRVR010000100.1:0-5845 GCA_964427835.1 uncultured Sulfurimonas sp.
GGTTTAGACTCTACACTCGCGATGAAACTTATAATCGATCAAGGTATTGATGTTTTAGCCATTAACATAAACACAGGTTTTGGTAGCACGAAAGACAGACGAGAACATATGGAGAACATGTGTGCGCAGGTTGGTGCTGCGTTTAAGATAGTTGATATTCAAAATGAGTATCTTCAGGATGTCTTGTTTGATCCAAAACATGGGTATGGAAAACATTTTAATCCTTGTATAGATTGTCATGCAAAGATGTTTGCTGTTGCAAAACGTATTATGGAAGCAGAGGGTGCATCCTTTTTAATTAGTGGTGAAGTTATGGGACAACGTCCTATGAGCCAGAACAAAGATGCTCTGCAAACTGTACTCAATGAGAGTAATTGTGATGGTCTTTTACTCCGTCCTCTCTCTGCAAAAAAACTCGCACCGACTCTTGCTGAATTGAATGGTTGGGTTGATAGAGAAAAACTTGAAGGCATCACAGGAAGAAGCAGAGACAGACAGCTTGAACTTGCACGTGAAATAGGACTAACAGATTTTGAATCCCCAGGAGGTGGATGTCTTTTAACAGATGATAATTTTGGAAAAAAGATGTTTGATTTTATCAAGTATGATACTTTTGAGGTAAAAGATATTCCGGTGATGAAATATGGTCGTCATTTTCGTTTACAAGATGGAGCAAAATTTGTTGTAGGACGAAATAAAGAGGAGAACGAACATCTTCAAAATATTGAGAATGATAAATATATCCATCTTAAAACAGTTGGTATTCCTGGACCACATGGACTCTTAAGTAAAAGTGCAACAGAAGAAGAAAAAGAGTTCGTCAAACGAGCACTTCTTGCGTATACAAAAGCAAAACCGGATGAGAGCTTTCACGTTGCGTTTGATGGCGAAGAAGTTACAGCAAGTGCATTTGAATCTCGAGATGTCATGAAACCTTACACTATTGGATAAAAATTTTGTTATACTAGTGTAATATTTTATTTAATAAGGTGAAATAATGGCAGGAATACACTTCTCTTTTGATAATTTTAAGCAGTTGATGGAACTCAACATAGGAATCTCTAACCGGCTAGATGAAAACCGTGCAGAGAGTTTTACACTTTTGTATTGTAATCTTGAAGGGATTTCTAGTGAGGTTATTGATTCATCTTTACTAGATATTTTAAGAACATCTGATTCTATAGTAAATCATGAAGGGGATTACTTCTTTGTGCTTCCTTATACAGATAAGTATGGAGCTGAAATTGTAAAAAAGATGTTTGATGAATTTTTTGAAAAATATCTCGATTTTTTCATGCTCTCTTATCCTGCCGATGGGGAGAGCGCAGAGGAGATTTTTGGCACCTTACAAGATAGTGTAAGTACTTTTTATAAAAGAGATCTACACTGTTTGGATCAATTTGCAAAACAGTACAATTAACACCTTCTAAAAACCTTTTTTTGTAAATTTATAATATTTTGATTTTTTATAAAAAGAGATTGCCTCGGCAATCTTTTGCTCTGTATATACCTTTTTATCGCATACCCACCTACATTTTATTTTTGGATTATCCATCGCTTTTTTGTTTGCAGTACCTAACTTACTGTCGTAAATATGTTCACAAAAGAGCGACACCGGTAAGAGTAAAAATAGAATCTTTTTCATACTGAGAGTATCGACAATAGTTCAAAAATCTTAAGTGAATATGGCACAATATTTTGGAACGAAAAGTGCTGTATTTTTCGAAAAGAGTAAAAAATCGGGAGTGCATGAGATGATAGCTTTAGATATGTCGCAACAGAGTAAGGGTGAGGTATCTCCTTTAAATATATCAGCTAAACCGGAGAAACCACTCCTCTCTTTTGCACTTCTTCTCAATAGTGTCAAAGATACACAACCGGAATTACAAGAGCAAAAAGAGGAAGCTACTCCTCAGATGGTGCGAATTATCTCGTTGTTAGATAAAGAGATAAAAAGTAGTGATGTAAAAGATACAGTAGATATACAATCATCGGATGAAAATACCCTGCTTACACTTAATCCTAAAATAACAGATAGGATAAGTACAAAAGAATTAAAAGTCATTTTAAAACAGGCAAAAGAGTATCTCAAGTCGAAAATAATGCAGAGTGAGACGTTTCAAAGGCAAGAGATAAAAGATTTGCCAAAAACATTGAAAGGGTTAGTACAATTAGCACAAAAAGTGGGTGTAGATGTCTCTAAAATAACACTTGAAGATGTTAGAGATATTCCACTTGTTAGTAAAAAGGTCGCTGCGTTTAGTAAAGTAAAGCCATTAAAAAAGGCTAAAAAACAGACTCTGACTGTCACAAAAGAGAGGCCACCAGCTTCTGTACATCAAGTGCAAATAAAAAAATTGCCACCAAAAACGCCACTATTTCAAACATATAAAACGGTTATGTCAAAAATGACAACAGAGGAGATTGTTACAGCGAAATTATCAAACACTGCAACGCCGAAAAAAGCTCTTAAAAAAGAGAAACCTCTTGAAACTTTGGAGTTGCTACTCCGTGGTAAAAAGGTTTCCAAGCAACACAAGGCAGTTACATCTTTAACAGCGGATTTTTCTGTAGAAACGGCAAAGGTCATTGCACCATCGATTACACCAAAAACTGCTATGGATGCAACGACACACAAGAGTGAAAGCCTGGTAACACTTTTACACCCAAAAAGTGTCAAAGAAGAAGAGCATCATGAAAAAATACAAATGCAACATACTCCAAAAGCTGATGCATTTGAGGTAAAAATTCATGAAGCCAAACAGATGGTAAAGTATATTTCTCAAGACATAAAAACGGCCATAGAAGATTACAAATCGCCTTTTACTCGTGTAAAAGTACAGCTCAATCCTCAGAGACTTGGCGAGGTTGATGTAACAATTGTACAGCGTGGAAAAAATTTACATATTAATCTCAGTTCAAACAATGCCGCAATCAATACACTTTCTCTTAACTCACAGGATCTGAAAGTACAACTCCAACATAATGGAATACAAAATGCTTCATTAAACTTTAGTAATAACTCTCAAAGTGGTGAGAATGCAAGTGGACAGGCACAGCAGCAACAGCAAAATAGGCAAGAGGCTCATAATGAGTATAACTATTTTGAAAATGAAGAGACAAATGAAGAGATTGTAAACTCTTTAGAAATTATAGTACCGCATTATGCGTAAAGGATAAACCATGGCAATTACTCCAACAGGAACAAACGCAGCACTTGCTTCACAAACAAATGCACACCAAAATCCAAAAGGTGTTTTGGGTAAAGATGATTTTATGAAACTGCTTTTAGTGCAGCTACAGTACCAAGATCCTACAGCACCAATGGATACTGAAAAGATTTTAACACAGACATCTCAGCTAGCAACGCTAGAGTCATCAGACAATACAAATAAGGCTTTAGAAGATTTGGCAAAATCTCTCGGCAGTGCACAGCAATTTTCCACTATAGCAGCAATTGGAAAAACAGCAGATTTAGGAAGTGATGCTATCGCTCATGATAAGGGGAAAGATACTAATTTTGAGGTCTATTTTCCAAAGAATGTTCAAAAAGGAAGTGTGAGTATCATTGATGGTGACGGTAAAATTGTGAAAACTTTAGATATGGGGACAAATAAAGCAGGCGTCTACAAATTTACATGGGATGGTTCTGATAATTTTGAAGGTGCAGCTGATAGTGGCATTTACCATGTAGAAGCGACTTATGAAGATGATAATGGCCTCACACAAAAAACACGTCTTGGAGCATATCCAATAGAATCTGTACGTTTTGACAAGGGTAAAACTTTGGTAAAAGTAGGTTCAAATTATGTGCCTCTTGAAAATATCAAAGAGGTTTACTAAGAGAGGAGTATTGTTATGATTCAAGCTTTTTATACAGGTATATCTGGTGTAAAAACACACTCATCTGGTATTGACATTGTTTCAGATAATATTGCAAATATTAGTACAGTGGGTTATAGAGGCAACGGCTATGAGTTCTCTTCCCTTTTTCAGAATATGATAAACACAAATAGCGCTATGATTAATGGTTCAAGCGTTGATAGTAGTGTGGGTGTTGGAACAAAATTAAACGCAACGCCTATGATGCAAGATTATGGTACTGCAATTTTATCTGACAGAAGTACAGATCTTGCTCTGCTTGGTGATGGTTGGTTTGGTGTGCAAGGAGAAGGCGCTCCAATATACACACGTGATGGAAATTTTACTTTCGATAAAAATGATGATTTGGTAACTGCTGAGGGGTATCATGTTCTTGGCACAATGGGTGGAAACATTGATGGAACAGTGTTAAAAAAGAAACTTGCTGAAGTGCCTCTTGGAGGTGTAAATGCACAAGAGCCATTGCGTTTTCCAAAAACACTTACCTACCCTCCAGAACCTACAAAAAATGCAAAATTCATTGGAAATATTGGTGTAGATGCCCTTACTCGAACAATGAGTGCAAGTGTTGTTGATTCACAAAGTAACAAAAATGATTTACGTTTAGAATTTACAAAAAAAGCTGTGCAGACACCACCTGGTTCACAGTGGGATGTAAAAGCGACAACACAGTCTCTTGATGGAGAAACTATTTACGACACAAAGACAGGGACAGTCACTTTTGACGCATCTGGTGCTATTGTCTCATCTTCTTTAACGACTATAGATAACAATGGTGCAACTGTAAATATTGATTTAGGAAAAGAGTTTGGAGGGGTTGTCTCCATTGCTAATTTAGCTATTTCTTCATCAAGTTTGTCTGATGGAACAATTGGTGGAGATTTACGTGGATATGATATTAATAAAAATGGTGAAGTAATAGCAACATTCACAAATGGACAACAGAGTAGTGTTGGACGTATTGCTGTGTTTCACTTTGCAAATGATCAGGGTCTCAACCGCTTAAATGGCAGCCGTTTTCAGGAGAGTGCAAACAGTGGAAAACCACTTTTTTATACAGATGCCACAGGACAAAATATTATTGGAACGGATATTACTAATTTTAAATTAGAGGGTTCAAACGTTTCCTTGCAGTATGGTTTGACAGAACTCATTATACTCCAAAGAGGTTATGATGCAAATGCAAAATCGATAACAACAGCAGACCAGATGATGCAAAAAGCCCTACAGATGGATGCATAGAAAGTGGAACATTATATGCTAGATTATCTATACGTACAATAAACATACAAATTTTGGAATAAAATTGAAGGATAAGTTATGTTAAAATCACTTTTTTCTGGTGTATCAGGCTTACAGTCTCATCAAGTAGCGATGGATGTTGAAGCGAACAATATTGCCAATGTGAATACAGTGGGATTTAAATACTCTCGTGCAAACTTTTCAGACTTGTTAGCACAAACAAAAGCTATTGCAACTGCACCACAAGGACAGTTGGGTGGAAAGAACCCAGTACAGGTTGGTTTAGGTTCAACCGTAAACTCAATGACAAGAATTTTTTCTCAAGGTTCTGTGCAAAATTCTGATAAAAATACAGATGTTGCCATTCAGGGAGATGGATTTTTTATAATTTCTCCTGATAGTGGAAATACTTATAAATATACACGTGCAGGGGATTTTAAATTTGATGCAGGAGGAAATTTTGTTGACAATAATGGTTTTATTGCACAAGGATGGTTACGCGATAAAGTAACTGGAAAAGTGGATTCTACAGCTCCAATTACAGATATAAATATTGCTCCTGGTTTGACAACACCTGCTAGTGCTACAAAAGAGGTTGTCTTAAAAGCAAACTTAAACTCTGGACCAAAGGTTGAGAGTTTTTCACATGCTTATAAAGTGGCATCTTCTGCACCTACTAATCCAGCGACAAATGTAAATCTCTCTTCAAAAACAGATGCAA
>CAYRVR010000101.1:0-5635 GCA_964427835.1 uncultured Sulfurimonas sp.
AATTTGGGTATAATCCACCTTTTAAAAACCTTAAAACAAATTATGGAGCAGACTCCGAATGACAGCAAAAGAACTCAACAAAGCCTTAGAGACCTTTTTTGAAGAACATAAGTCTAAAGATTGTATCACTTATGAATCAGTAGTCCAGCTTTTTGAAAAGCAACCTACTGCAGCACAATCAAAAAATGTTTTCAAACTCCTGCAAAAACATAAAAAATGTATTTATACATCAAGTGAACATGCAAAACGCCTCAATGACCAAGAAGCAGAGGCACGTCGCAGTGCACAAAGAAAAATGCTTGAAGACAATGAAACAGACAAATTTGACATTTTAAAAGAGCATGAACTTCTAGAATGGTCACGTTCTGACTCTCCTGTGCGTATGTATTTACGTGAAATGGGACAAATCCCTCTTCTGACAAAAGAGGAAGAGATCGAGATATCGAAAAAAATCGAAGCGGGTGAAAGCATAATTATTGACGCTATCTGTTCTGTCCCTTACCTTATTGATTTTATACTTGACTACAAAGAGCCTCTCATTAACCGTGAAAGACGTGTAAAAGAGCTTTTTAGATCATTTGAAGATGAAAAAGATGATGGTGATGACAGTGAGAGCGAAGATGATACACAAAGTAAAACAGCTACTGTAAAAGACAAAAGCAGAGTTGATAAAGTCTCTACAAGTTTTAAAGCACTTGAAAAAGCGAAAAAAGATTGGGTAAAAGCTGCTGAAAAAGCTCCTGAAAATTTAGATGATACATTAACAGAAGAGAGTGTTGCTTACTACTTAACAGTAACATATAAAAAAGAAGTTCTTAAAGAAAAACTTTTAGATCTTGGACCAACTTCTAAACTTATAAATGAGCTTGTAAAAGCAATGGAAACTGCACTCAAAAGTGATGAAGGCTACGACAAAGAGCTCAAACGTCTTGAGTATAAACTGCCACTTTTCAATGCAACACTTAAAGCAAATCATAAAGTACTTGTAGAAAAGATTCAGGATTTGACAAAAGAAGATATTGCCAATATGGTTCCTGAAGCAACAATGGTTTCTACCTATATGGAAATTAAAAAACTGGTCCAAACAAAAGAGGCGTCAAAAAACTCTTTTGATATGGAACCTGAAAAACTTGCAGATATTCTAGAACAGATTAAACGTGGAAAAAATATTTCAGAAATTTCTAAAACTAGAATGGCAAAATCAAACCTCCGTCTTGTCGTTTCTATCGCAAAACGTTACACGAACCGTGGACTTCCGTTCCTTGACCTTATCCAAGAAGGAAACATCGGTCTTATGAAAGCTGTTGATAAATTTGAATACCAAAAAGGGTATAAATTTTCAACCTATGCAACATGGTGGATACGTCAGGCAATTAGCCGTGCTATTGCAGACCAAGCAAGAACAATCCGTATTCCAATTCATATGATTGAGACAATTAACCGTATCAATAAAATTATGCGTAAACACCTCCAAGAACATGGAAAAGAGCCAGATGTTGATACAATTGCACAAGAAGTTGGCCTCTCAGTAGAAAAAGTCAAAAATGTTATAAAAATAACAAAAGAGCCTATTTCGCTTGAAGCACCAATTGGGAGTGAAGATGATGGCCGTTTTGGAGACTTTATTGAAGATAAAACATCCATAAGTCCGTCTGATGCTATTTTAAAAGATGATTTACGTATTCAAATTGAACAGGTTCTTGAACAACTCAATGAACGTGAAAAAGCTGTTATTAAACTTCGTTTTGGGATTATGGATGATGAGAGTGACCGTACACTTGAAGAGATTGGAAAAGAGCTCAGTGTTACGCGTGAGCGTGTCCGTCAAATTGAATCATCAGCTATTAAAAAGTTAAAACACCCTAAAGTTGGGCGAAGACTGAAAAACTATATAGAAGAATAAACAAGTATGACTTTTGAGCAAAAGTGGATAGAGTATGATTATAATCCTTTTATACTTTTCAATCAAGCAGGAAAGATTATCTCTCTAAACGCAGAGGCTCAATTTCTACTTGGCTTTACTACAGCTTCAGAACTTTTTGAGCTTGCAAAGACCTATGCAAGCTTTAATTTTGGTTTCAAAACGACTTTTTTAGAACTTCATTATGGGCGTTATACCTTTTTTGGAGTTACTGTCGGATATGAAAATGAAGAGGAAATTGGACTCAAACTCTATCAGACCCCCTCTTATAAACTCAATACTAAGAAACCCGAAGGTGAACTTGTTAATGTTTACAGCATTGTTGATTTATGCATCGCATCAAACTCTATCAATGCAAATGCAACCTTTATCAAAGAGTATGATCCAACTATTCCTGATGTTGTACTCAATTCAAACAATCTCATTAAACTTCTTAATAAAATATATGGACTTTGTAAGTCAAAAGAGCAAACCATTAAAACAAGAATATTTTATAGAGTTGGAGAGCATATCAAATTTGATGATAAAAAATACAGTATCTTTTCTGTAGAAATTTCAGCAGAGATGTTTCAAAAAGAGAACTTTACAGATATTGAAATATTTGCGCAAGAGCATGATCTCTTTCTTGAAATAGGGAAAAATATTAGTATTAATATACCAATGATATCATAAGCTAACTAAAGCATTGTCTCTTTTGTAACAATGCTCCCTGCTACTATACCAAGAGTAAGTGCAGGCAGATAGTACCACAATGATAAAAGCTCATTATTTTTGAGTGCGATAAAACCTAAAACTAAAAATATATAAGGCACTATCCTAAACGCAGAGATACTCCCTCTTGCACCATATTTTGCACTCTTTAAACTAAAAGTTTTTATTTTTGCTTTTTCATCTTTTACGATTTGTTTAAGATCTAACTCTTCAAAGGGTGCATGGTTAATTGGTTCATCATCATAAAGTTCATGAGGATCTTCAATGACATCAAGAGTATCACGTTTTTCTTCATAATTTCCACTCTTTACTTGTGAATCTACCATACGTTTGTAGCTCAATGAAGCGCCTAAAATAATGAGAAAAGCACTCATAAAGGCAACTTCACTGTTTATAAACGCAGTGTATGAAATAAAATATGTTGCCCCAATGAGCAGTTGCATAACAGCAAAAATACTAATAGTTTTTTTCACTATAGTCCTCGTCATCCTCATCATCTTCAAGCTCTTTTTTTATAGCATAGCGAGGCTCTTTTGCAAGTTCTTCAAAAACTTTTTGCTGTTTTGAATATGCCTTATACACATTTAATATTGCTGCTGCAATACCAATAACAACGCCTACCCAAAAAAGCCATCCAATTCCAGTTAAATTTTTAAGAAGCCATCCAAGACCTACACCTATAAGAACGGCGACCACCATTGAAATTCCAAGAGAGAGGCTATCAGCTGCCTCTATAATTGGCTTAATACGTGGTTTTTTCTCTTCCTCAGCCATTCACGATACTCTCAAATACTCTTTCACTTGCCGCTATAGTATTTTCAATCATTGCATCAGTCACTGCAGTGGAGATAAAGCCTGTTTCATACTGTGAACATGCAAAGTAAAAGCCTTCATCTAACATTCCCGAATGGAATTTTGCAAACAGCTCCGCATCACTTTGTGTTGCATCATGAAAATTTTTCACCTCTTTATCATTAAAAAAGAATCCAAACATACTTCCTCTCGTATCTACTTGCATTGCTATGCCATTCTTACGAGCTGCGTCTTGCATTCCATTGACCAGGCGTGTTGCTCTTTCATTGAGTACTGATATAATTCTTGCATTTTGTTTAAGTTTTGTAAGCGCGGCATAGCCTGCTGCCATTGCCACAGGATTTCCACTGAGTGTCCCTGCTTGATATACTGGTCCATCAGGTGAAAGCATATCCATAATCTCTTTTCGTGCGCCAAAAGCACCAACAGGCATTCCACCACCTATTACTTTTCCAAGTGTAACAATATCAGGTTTTACACCTGTGATAGACTCTGCACCATTAAGTGTTGCACGAAAACCACTCATAACTTCATCAAAAATGAGTAAGGCTCCATGTGCATCACATAGCTCACGTAAAGCATGGAGAAACTCTTTATCAGCAGGTACTAATCCCATATTTCCGGCAATTGGCTCAATAATCACACAGGCAATATTTTGAGAGTTTTCAAAACATTTTTTTACACTTTCAATATTGTTATATTCGGCTAAAAGTGTATGCTTTGTAAAATCAGCTGGAACCCCTGGACTAGAAGGATTTCCAAATGTTGCCGCTCCACTTCCCGCTTCTACTAAAAGGGCATCACTATGTCCATGGTAGCATCCTGTGAATTTTACAATATCATCACGACCGCTAAACCCACGTGCAAGACGGATAGCACTCATCACTGCCTCTGTTCCACTGCTTACAAAGCGTACTTTATCTATTGAATCAAAAAAGTTTACAACAAGTTCTGCAAGTTTAGTCTCTGAAAGTGTCGGGGCACCAAAACTTAAACCATGTTTTACCGCATCTATTACCGCATTTTCAATGCTTTCATCACGGTGACCAAAGAGTAGAGGACCCCAACTCTGTACATAATCTACATACTGATTTCCATCTACATCTGTAATATAAGCGCCCTTCCCCTCTGTAATAAAAACTGGAGTTCCCCCCACACTTTTAAATGCACGAACCGGAGAGTCAACACCTCCGGGAATAAGTTTTTGTGCTTCTTGAAATGCTTTTTGTGATACTTTTCTGTTCATTTTTACCCTTAATTCAATATATTTCTCTTATTATATCCAACCTTACATTTAATATTGATTTGATATAATCACAGAAAAACAGATATGGATATTTTTTGAATAGATCAACTTTTGCTCTTTTTGTTGCTGTACTTGTTCACCTCTTACTCTTTTTACTCTTATGGATACTTTTCACCACTGTAGATGCAGACCTTACAAAACATCTCAAAAAACCAAAAGAGCAGAGAATCAAAATATCACTTAAAGAAGTACCAAAAAAATATAAACAATCAGGTCTTACAAAGAAAAAAATTCAAAATCCTCGCATAGCCCCACCCATGCCAAAAGGCTCACAACTTAAAAAAATTGTGCAAAGAAAAAAACAAGTAAAATTTGAACCAAAAAAACCAAGAAAAAAACCAAAGCTCAACAAACCAAAAAAAACACCAAAACAAAAAAAGGTACAAAAGCCAAAAATAGAGCCAATACCACCAACAAAACCCTATATCCCTTATCCTGAAAATGAAACAAACACAACGAAGACAAAGCAAACAAAGGTAAATAAAGAACTCTCCTGGCTCTATGAAGACAGATCCGATGAAGAAGAAAAAGATGCAAAAAAAAGTTCTCAAGATAACAGTAGTATTTCTCAAAATATCAAGGAACTTTATGGTGACACCTTTGGTAAACTTTCACCTGGACAACAAAAGTATATACTTGACAATCAAGAGATCATGCGACGCATCACACAAGAGATTTTAAACCGAGTAGCAAGGGTGAATATTCCGAGAAATCTCAATGTAAACAGAAGCAATGTTATTGAATTTAAACTCCATCCAAATGGTGATATGACAGACTTTAAATTTTTGTCAAAAAGTGGTTACTACATCTTGGATGATACGACAAAAGAAACAATTGAATACGCATATAGCAGATACCCACGACCAAAAGAGACAACTCTTATA
>CAYRVR010000102.1:0-5500 GCA_964427835.1 uncultured Sulfurimonas sp.
TGGAGGTGCCACCCAGATTTGAACTGGGGATAGCAGCTTTGCAGGCTGCGGCCTTACCACTTGGCGATGGCACCAGTTTCAGTTTATCATCATGGTGCCCGGGGCCGGACTCGAACCGGCACAGTATTGCTACCGGGGGATTTTAAGTCCCCTGCGTCTACCAATTTCGCCACCCGGGCATCATCGTGAGTGTATCACAGTTTAACAATCTTTAAATCAAATGGAGCGGGAAACGAGGTTCGAACTCGCGACCCCAACCTTGGCAAGGTTGTGCTCTACCACTGAGCTATTCCCGCAACTTTCTCTTACAATTTGTAAGTGAGCCGGAATTATAGCTTGTTTTTTTTTCTTTGTAAAGAGTTTTTAGCTAAAAATAGAAAAAAAGTGCTATAATCGCACCATTAATTCAATGAAAAGATATTTTGAAAGAACAAAGTGTCAGCATCAAAAAGGACTATCTATGCGAAGTGATATTATTAAAAAAGGTTTTGACAAGGCTCCACACCGTTCACTCTTGCGGGCGACTGGATTGAAAGATGAAGATTTTGACAAACCATTTATTGGGATTGCAAACTCTTATATTGATATTATTCCTGGTCATTTCTTCCTACATGAATATGGAGAAATCGTAAAAGAGGCTATCCGTGAAGCAGGCGGTGTTCCTTTTGTATTTAATACAATCGGAGTTGATGATGGAATTGCGATGGGGCATGATGGTATGCTCTATTCACTTCCTTCACGTGAAATTATTGCAGATTCTATTGAAACTGTAATGAATGCGCACAAACTTGATGCCATGATTTGTATTCCAAACTGTGACAAAATTGTACCCGGTATGATAATGGGATCACTCCGTGTAAATGTTCCTACAATCTTTGTTTCAGGTGGACCTATGCCAGCTGGCCATAAAAAAGATGGAACACCTATTGATCTTTCTACTGCGTTTGAAGCTGTAGGGCAATTCAATGATGGCAAAATGAGCGAAGAAGAACTCCATGAAATAGAGTGTGAAGCATGTCCATCAGGAGGAAGTTGTTCTGGTATGTTTACTGCAAACTCTATGAACACACTCTGTGAAGCAATGGGAATAGCACTTCCTGGAAATGGTACTGTGCTTGCTATGACGCCTGAGCGTATTGAGATGGTAAAAAAAGCCGCAAAACGCATTGTAGAACTTGCAAAAATGGAAGATAATTCAAAATACAATTTTAAAAATATCCTCAATGAAAAAGCTGTACACAATGCCTTTGTAGTAGATATGGCAATGGGTGGAAGTTCAAACACTGTTTTACATATGCTTGCTATTGCAAAAGAGGCTGACGTTGACTTTCACATTGAAAATATTAATGCCATCGCAGAAAAAGTGTCACACATTGCAAAGATTTCACCGTCATTAACAACTGTTCACATGAAAGATATTGACAATGCAGGTGGTGTAAACGCAGTCATGCATGAGGTTTCACGAAGAGGTGATATTCTCAATCTTGATACCCTTACAATCACAGGCGAAACCTTAGGTGAACGCATCAAAGATGCAAAAATACTTGATACCAAGATTATACACACAAATGAAAATGCTTATTCCCCAGTTGGTGGCCTCTCTATTTTATTTGGAAATCTTGCTACTGAGGGTGCTGTTATTAAAGCTGCAGGAATTGTTGACAGTATGCGCCACTTCAAAGGGACTGCTATATGTTTTAACTCCCAACAAGAAGCTATTGCAGGAATCATGTCACATAAAGTAAAACCTGGAAATGTTGTTGTTATACGCTATGAGGGACCAAAAGGTGGACCAGGTATGCAAGAGATGCTTGCACCTACTGCACTTATTCAAGGAATGGGGCTTGGTGAAAGTGTTGCACTCATTACAGATGGACGTTTCTCAGGAGCAACAAAAGGTGCCTCAATTGGACATGTTTCTCCTGAAGCTGCCGAGGGTGGTCTTATTGCTTTAATCGAAGATGGTGATGAGATTGAACTTGATGTTGATAAACATATTTTACAACTCAATGTAGATGGCCAAGAGTTGGCAAAAAGAAAAGACAACTATAAACCATATAAAAACGAGGTAAAATCAAAATGGCTTAAACGCTACCAACTCCTTGTTTCTAACGCATCAAATGGTGCTGTACTTAAAACAGAATTATAAGAAGGAAAGAATATTTTGAATGAAATTGCTATAAAAAAAGATGGCCAGATTATTGATACACAAACAGCAAAAGAGTTAGGCTTCCAAGGCGAACAGATTCACCTTGACAACTCTAATGATGCTTTAGAAGTACTCCGTCACTCAACAGCACACCTAATGGCACAAGCGATAAAATCGCTTTACCCTGATGCAGAATTTTATGTTGGCCCTGTTGTAAAAGAGGGATTTTACTACGACTTCAAAACATCTGCAGAGATTGGTGCGGGAGATTTGAAAAAAATTGAAAAACAGATGCTCTCTTTTGCAAAGAAAAAGTATCCAATTGAAAAATATGAAATTACTAAAGAAGAAGCAATTGAAAAATTTAAAGATGATCATTTAAAACAGGCAGTTCTTCAAAATATTCCAAGCGATACAGTAAGTATTTATAAACAAGGTGAGTTTGAGGATCTTTGTCGTGGACCACACTTACCAAACATAGGACTTATCCGCTACTTTAAACTTACAAAGATTGCAGGTGCCTATCTTGGTGGTGACTCTAAAAATGAAATGCTTACGCGTATATACGGTATTGCGTTTGCAACAAAAGAAGCACTCAAAGCCCACATGGATATGCTCGCAGAAGCAGAAAAACGTGACCACCGCAAGCTTGGAAATGAGATGAAACTTTTTACCTTCCGTGAAGAGGTTGGTGCAGGTTTTCCAATTTGGCTTCCGGCTGGAGGACGTTTACGTGCACGTTTAGAATCACTCCTTTTTAAAGCACACCGCAAACGCGGCTATGAGCCGGTACGTGGCCCAGAGATGCTTCGCAGTGATTTATGGATGACATCAGGACATTATCAAAATTACGGTGAAAATATGTACTTTACAAAAATTGACGATATAGAATTTGGTGTAAAACCAATGAACTGTGTTGGACATATAAAAGTATATGAAGATGAATTACACTCCTACCGTGACCTGCCTATAAAATATTTTGAATATGGAGTTGTGCATCGTCATGAGATGACAGGAGCACTCCATGGGCTTTTCCGTGTACGCGAATTTACACAAGATGATGCGCATATCTTCTGTCGTGCAGATCAAATTGAAGAGCAAATCATCGAAGTTGTTGATTTTGTAGATAA
Source organism: uncultured Sulfurimonas sp. (assembly GCA_964427835.1). Lineage (GTDB taxonomy): Bacteria > Campylobacterota > Campylobacteria > Campylobacterales > Sulfurimonadaceae > Sulfurimonas. Next base: position 3,280 of record CAYRVR010000102.1, read on the forward strand.
AATCATGTCAACATTTGCATTTGATTATAAAATGATGATCAGTACAAAACCTGAAAAAGCTGTCGGAAGTGATGAAGTATGGGATATTTCTACACAAGCACTCAAAAATGCACTTGATAAAAATGAACTCGTTTATGAAATTGATGAGGGTGGCGGGGCTTTTTATGGTCCTAAAATCGACATCAAAATAACAGATGCAATTGGCCGTGAATGGCAATGTGGTACTATCCAACTTGATTTTAATCTTCCACAAAGATTTGCACTTGAATACAATGGTGAAGAGAATGATAAAATCCAGCCAGTAATGATTCACCGTGCAATTTTAGGCTCTTTTGAGCGTTTTATTGGGATTTTGACAGAGCATTATGCCGGTGAATTTCCAATGTTTATTGCTCCAACACAGGTCGCAATTGTTCCTGTTGCTGAGACACATAAAGAATATGCTAAGGAATTATCAGATAAACTTATTGACATAAATGCTGATAGCGAAATCTATGCGAGAAATGATTCTTTAAACAAAAGAATTAGAACTGCGGAAAAAACTCGCGTTCCTATGATAGTCGTTATAGGCGATGAAGAGATAAAAAACAAAACAGTTGCTATTCGTGACAGACGAACGCGAGAGCAGTATAACCTAAGCCAAGAGGAATTCTTGAAGCTTATACAAACTAAAATAAATGAGGTAAATTTTTGAGTAAAAACAAAGACCGCGTCATCATGAATGATGACATCCGTGTTCCTGAAGTAAGATGTAACGTAGATGGAGGTGAGTCACTAGGTATCATCTCTACTGATGAAGCTATGACAAAAGCAAATGAATTAGGATTAGATTTAGTTCTTATTGCACCAAATGCAAAGCCACCTGTTGCGAAGATCATGGATTATGGTAAGTTTAAATACCAAGAAGAAAAGAAACTCAAAGAGCAACGTAAAAATCAAGTAAAAATCGTTGTAAAAGAGATAAAACTCTCTGTAAAAATTGCAGAAAACGACATCGCATACAAAGTAAAACATGCACGTGAATTCCTTGAAAAAGGATACCATGTTAAATTCAGAGTCTTTTTACGTGGACGTGAAATGGCGCATCCTGAAGCAGCTAAAGAAGTGCTGCAACAAGTATGGCCAATGGTTGAAGATATTGCAGTTATGGAAAAACCTCCAAAATTTGAAGGCCGTTACTACAATATGTACGTTGTTCCAAAAAAATAAAGCAACGAGTTTGAGAAGAGTTCACACTCTTCCCAATTCATCCCACACTTCTATTTGATTGAAATACTTTTTGCTTTTTTAGAAGCTATTTTATCAAGAGTAATTGTCAATCTTCCGTTTTCAAACTTCGCTTGAATACTATCTCTATCTATATTTTCAGATAGAGCAAAACTACGTGAAATTAACCCATAATCAGACTCACATAAATAGTAATCATCCTCTTTGAGTTCATTTTTAAATCTTCTTACTGCAGTTACAGTCAAGTAATCATCTTCAACCTTGATGTCAATATCTTCTTTCTTAACACCAGGTAAATCTACTTCAATCACAAAAACATCATCCGATCTTTTTGCCAAATTCGCAAAAGGCAGATGCGACGCTACATTATTGAAAGTTTCTTTTAAAACTTCCAAACCATTTTCAACTTTATCTTCTACTTTTTCAACAACATCTTTTGTAGTTTTTACAACATCCATCTCACACCTCCTTATTGAATTTCAATTTTTTTCGTAGTATCTTTTTGGACTTCTTGTTTAGGAATTACAATTTCCAAAACACCATCTTCGCTTGTTGCACGAATACCTTCAACGTCTACATTTTCAGGTAATGTAAAACTTCTCGAGAATGTACCATACGCACTTTCAATGCGATAATAGTCATCTCTTTTTACTTCATCTGTTGTCTCACGTTTTCCAGAAACTGTTAAAATATTTTTATCGACACTTACATCGACAGCATCCTTTTTCACACCTGGAAGATCAACATCAATGTAATAAGCATCTTTGCCTTCTCTCGTACTTACGGCAGGTATAAAGTCTACAACTTCTCTTGCCTCTTCACTTTGAGGTACATCTATAAACTTACTAAATAATTCATTAAACAAATCAAGTTGTCTTTCTCTTGATTGAGGTTTTCTATACTTTGTTACTAACATCTCAAACTCCTTCATATTTTTTTATCTGTAAAATGGTACAAAAAAAGAAAAATATAAAGTGCTACTTTAGTTGCATTA
>CAYRVR010000103.1:0-5450 GCA_964427835.1 uncultured Sulfurimonas sp.
ATAGAAACTGATTCTTCATAGATTCAACTTCTTTTCTGTAATGTTCTATTGTTTTTCCCCATCGTTCAGCTTGTTTGCCATATTCTATAATTGCTTTACCAGTCTGAACTGGATCATACACTATGTCATAACCAAATAATGCGAATGATTGTGTTGTCATAAGTACCGCTGCCAAAATTGTTGAGATTGTAATTTTTTTCATGTTTTTTCCTTAATTAATTTGATCTAAATATTGTGAATAGTTCACGCCTCTTTTGTCCATCCAGGTAAACATCCAATTATCTTGATCCTCCTCTACAAGTGATTTAATCATTTTTATATCATCTTTTCCAGACGCACCAACAAAAGCTAAAGCTACATCTCCAAGGACAAGATTAAATAATCTTTTTCCCTCTGGAGACATAAAATAATATTCTCTTTTTGGGGTTGCATTTACCACAATACCAATTTGGGTATCGTTTAAGCCAAATTGTTTATAGTAATCATAAGGACCCATATTATGCTCTGTACCCTTGTTATATGCATTAGGATTAGGTAAAAGTATCTTTGTAGGGCAGGACTCCTGGAGAACATCAAGAATACCAGATGATGCAGCATCGGATAATGATTGTGTTGCCAAAACAACCGCACAGTTAGCTTTACGCAATACTTTTAACCATTCACGGATTTTATCCTTAAAAACAGGGTGTCCTAACATAATCCAAGCTTCATCAAGGATCAAGAGTGTTGGGCGACCATCAAGGGATTTTTCTATTTTATGGAATAAATACAATAATACAGGTACTAAATTTTTATCACCCAAGTTCATAAGTTCCTCAATTTCAAAAACAGAGAGATCACTTAAAGATAATGTATCCTCTTCTCCGTCTAACAAATGCCCCATAGGACCCATAAGTGTATAATGCTGTAATGCATTAGTAAGTGTTTCATCTTGGAGGTTTGAGACAAAATCTGTTAAAGATGAAGAGTCAGTAGAACGCTGTAAAGTCATAGCTTGATGTATTGCTTTTCTGTGTTCTGGCGTAACAACTACCCTCTGGAGTTCTAACATAGACTCTATCCATGTTTCCGCCCAAGCTTGATCTCCATCCGTATCAATATTAGCCAGAGGAGCAAAACTCATCTCTTGACCGTCTCCGCCAATATCATAGTGGGATCCTTTGGAGGCTAAAGTTAGAGGTAATAGTGAATTACCTTTATCGAAAGCGTAAATTTGATTATTTTGATATTTTCTAAATTGACTTACAATAAGAGCCAGTAAAGTAGATTTACCTGCTCCAGTAGGTCCAAATATCAAGGTATGACCTATATCTGCCACATGAAGATTAACTCTAAACGGTGTTGATCCATGCGACATTGTATAAAGCAACGCTGGAGATTGTGGAGGAAACTTATCCGATGGATTGTATTTATCTCCTGCCCAAATCGAAGATAAAGGCATCATGTGAGATAAGTTAAAGGTACTTATTAGAGGTCTCCTTACATTTTGAATAGTGTGTGATGGTAAACTACCTAGCCAAGCTTCAATAGCGTTTATATCCTCTATACGACCAGTAAAACCAAGGTTATTAATGATCCTAATCACTTCTTTTAGATTGTGATCCAAAACCTCTCTGTCTGTATCCATCAAGATAATATTAGAGTTATAGTAACCATACGCAAGTAGCCCAGAATTTGTCTCAGCTATTGCTTGATCTATCTCATCAACCATGCTTTGGGCGTGTTCATCTATTCTATTTGATGGGATCCCGAAGATCTGCTCTTTCCAACCTTTTACCTTTTGGAGCCACTTTCTTCTATACTTGTTAAGATCAGCCATAGCCTCATGTTGATCTCTAAAAATAAAGCGTGTATTCCAACGGTAAGTGATCTCCATATTTGATAATGTATCAAGGATATTAGGGATACTCTCTTGTGGAAAACCATCGATAGCAACCACTCCAATAAATTTATCATCTATTTTTGGTGTTACACCTCCAAAGAATTGATAACCGCCTATGTAGGTATCTAGGTAAGCATTGATTGGAGGAATATTTACAGGATGTTTTTTACCAACAAGAGCAAAGTTTAAGAACTCCATAAAATGATCTCTTACATGGACTTTGTTATACTCATCTTCAATCTCATAGGGTAACATTCTCTCAATCTTGATAATATTACTTGCCAGAGACTGGAACTCCTCAAGCTTTTCTTTGAAAAAAGCCAAAATCTTCTCCCCAAGATCTGCTTTTTTTGTGTTTCCGCTACCATCATCAAACATTAAATCAGCAACCCTGCCTTGATTTTTACTAGGAGGTTCATAAGTTAAAACGATAGTAAAAACTGTTTCATAATAATTATCGTCTGCTTTAAAAAATCTCCGTCTCTCTTCATCTATGAGACCATTGACAAGATCTTTAAAATGACATTCGGATCTATCTGGATAATCCTTAATTGGCATCCGTAAAGCATCAATATGAACTGCCCAACCTGTACCAAGTCCTGCTAAAAGATTATTCATCTTTGCAGATATATGATTTCTCTCTGTTGGAGTTGATGAGTTAATATCTGGAGCACGGTAATAAAAACCTGCTGTAAGTGATCCATTTTTGTTAAGATAAATACCCTCATCAATGATAAACCCATAATTGAGTAGATCGGGCAATGCAGCGGCACTATCTCTAAAATCTTTTAATGCTGTCATTATTTATCCCTCTTAAATGGTGTTGAATGTGCAGGGTAAAAGCCGTTATATTTCAAATGTCTAAGATAAATCTTTGACATTTGAGGATCTGCTTTAGCCATCATTCTTAAAAGTGTTGATAGGATTACCCACATGATAATACCTACAATAAATGTTTGCCATGTCATAGCAATAAATACCATCATAGCAGAGAAGAGTCCTACAAGTAGGATCAACTCTCTCTCTGCTCCCATAAGCAAATTTGGCTTATTGAGAGCAGAATGGATCTTTACTGCTTTAAGTCCATTCTGTTCCTGCATGACTACACCGAGACCAGGATAAGAGCAGATCCTATACCGAACGCTTTAGAAAGGATGTTTACCGAAAATACAATCAATGAAATAATCAATGCTAGAATAATAGTAGATTTCATAAATGTACCAATTTCTCCACCAAAGATAAGCCCTGCTCCTGCTGCAACAATAGCAATGACAGACACACCAAAGGCTACTGGACCTTTAATTGAATTTACCATTTTTGTAAGTGGACCTTCCCAGGGCATATTTGTAGTTGATGCCATAAGCTCTGGAGAGAGTATCATCATTGCTAAAATTACGAAGAGAATATATCTCCATGTCATATTTTGAGTTTCGTTTTTCATGTTTTTTCCTTAATTATAATTTGTAATGATGTAGTCTTGTTTAACTGGATCAAAGCCTTTAACTTCAATGATCTCTTTAACAATTCTACCTTTAGCAGTTTTAGTAATAAAAATTACGACATTAACTGCCTCTGCAATAAGTGTTTGCATTGGAGATGGTGTAGCTTCTGCTATAAGCTGTTCCATCCTTATCAATCCTGCCCTTGCAGAATTGGCATGAATGGTGGCTACTCCTCCGCTGTGTCCTGTGTTCCAACTTTTTAATAAATCTAGTGCCTCTTTCCCTCTAACCTCCCCTACTAAGATACGATCTGGACGCAAACGCATAGTAGCTTTAAGCAAAGAAAGCATACTTACCTTTTCAACAGACCTAAGTATCACATTATTTTTAGCCGAGCATTGGATCTCTGCCGTATCCTCTATAATTACGATCCTATCATCTGGGGTCGCTTTAACCATGCCATCTATAACCGCATTGGTTAAGGTGGTTTTACCCGAACCAGTACCCCCAACGATAAGAATATTTTTTTTGTTTTGATAGGGATCTTCTGGATTGTATATTGCTTTTTTAATGACTTCAAACTGCTCCTTTGTGATGATTTTGTTTTTTATATAATCTTCTAATGTAAAAATTTGTGTGGCTTTTTTTCTTATCGTAAAAGAGGGGCGAGACACCACAGGCGGCAGTAACCCCTCAAAGCGTGAACCGTCTATAGGTAATTCACACTCAATAATTGGATTGTCTGCGGTAACAGTAGTATCTAAATAAGATGCAATAGTGCCAAGTAAGGCTCTGGCGTTAGACTCACTTATTGTACCAACACGCTCCATAGGAGTACCGTGTTTTTCAATCCATAAGGATCCATCACTATTAAGCATAATCTCAATAACATTAGGATCTCTTAATGCTTTAAGGGCTATAGAGCCTAATTCTCTCTCTATTTTTTTAATTAATCGCTCCTGGGTAGGAGTTAGAATTGTATTCGTTATCTTGGTGTTCATTATTGCAATTCCTTTGAGTAATAAGTAAAAGATAAAGTAGTTACTTTTCTACCCTCTCTTTTAACTACTTGATATGCGGTTGTAATCGAAGTTTGTTCATTAATTTCCTTAACCGCTCTTTCTATAACAAATTTTTTTAGTGCATTAAAATTTTTATATTGATCCTTGGTTAATTCAAGTACACGCCTTAATTCAATTACCTCTATCTCAAAATAATTCTTATTTAATCTAAGGAGATAATTAAGTATTAGCAGGGTTTGTTTATGCCGTATCCCATTAAAAAGTATGTATTTTAAAAAAGCTTTTTTGGATGAGGCATTAGACTCTAAAACAATATCTTTGATAATTTTTGCAGGAGTGAAGAATATTTTATTCTCACATATTTCTATATCATTCATAACATAAAAATTGCACCAGGTATTAGCTGCTTTATTTGTTACAGAGAACTCTATATTTTTTTTTAGAAGATTTTGTAATTTTTGTTTGGTTATATTTGGGAAAAGGTCTATGCTTATGAAATAGCTGCTTTGTTTTGTTTGCCGTTCTTCAATGGCTCTAAGGAGGAGACGAAGCAACATATATTGATCCTTGTTGATCTTGGGTATATCAATCTTGAAACTATTGAAATTAATTGTATTTATATTCATAAGCATAATTTTACCTTTTTAGCCTTGATGTAAAATAATAAATCAAGAGCATAGGAATTATATCATATTGCAAATAAAAATCAAGCTTTATTTGCAATAATACCAAAAAAATATTTTATATTTTAGTTTCTATTTATCATGTTCTTGACTTTCGGATCTCTAAAATCCTCTATTAATTTATCAAGGCTCTCCAGAGTGTTATTGTATGTTGTACCAATTACATTCTTATCAAGATCTTTAAGTTTAAAATTACAAGTTCCATTTTCATTTTGTAGAATATCTACTACTTCATAGACAATATTATTTATCAGAATTTTTTTACCAATTTGAGGATATTCTATCTCCTCTGTTTCCGCCGCTTCTATTTTCTCTAAGATCTTTTTAGGCTTTTGATTTACTGCCAATTCAAACTCAACTTGATCCAGTTGAGTTAAGTAATATATCTTTTCTTCATCTTTAAAATATTTAAGGTTAAAAG